>CAXTVB010000001.1:0-44465 GCA_964247555.1 uncultured Sphingomonas sp.
GTCATGGACCATTCGATCAAGACGCATCATCACGAGGAGGAAAGCGCGCATGGCACGCTGACCAGCCTCGCCGACGCGTTGCCCGCACTCGGCATCGTCGCCGCAGTGCTGGGCGTCGTTAAGACGATGGGCTCGATCGACAAGCCGCCGACGATCCTGGGCGCGATGATCGGCTCGGCCTTGGTCGGCACGTTCATGGGCGTGCTGCTGGCGTACGGTATGGTCGCGCCGCTCGCGAACCGGTTGCGCCAGGTGCTGGACGCGGACGCCGCGATCTACGGCGTGGTGAAGCAGATCATCATCGCCTCGCTCCACGGCCATCCGCAGCCGCTGGTGATCGAGGCCGCGCGCTCGGGCATCGCCCATAAGAACCAGCCGGGCTTCGCCGAAGTGTTCGACGGCCTCAGGGGTAGGTAGGGATGGCTGCGCGCGCTCCGCACGGGACGAACCAGCCCCCGAAGATCATCGTCAAGAAAATCTATATCGAGGGCCATGGCGGGCATCATGGCGGTGCCTGGAAGGTCGCCTATGCCGATTTCGTGACCGCGATGATGGCCTTCTTCCTCTTGCTGTGGATCCTGGGCGCCACGACCGAGAAGCAGCGCAAGGGGATCGCCGACTATTTCGCGCCGACGCTGATCGATACGCGCACGCTGGGCATCGGCGGCGCGGGACCCGCGGGTGGCGATTCGCTGCTGGCGCAGAGCACGGTCGGCCCGCACACGTCCAAATCGGCGTTCCAGGCGATCGCCGCGCCCGTCGCCAATAGCGGCGGTACGGAGACCGGTGCCCGTGCGGCGGACGTCGGCAAGGCGCGCGCCGCGATGGCGGCGGAGGACCGCAAGAATTTCGAGGCTATGCGCCGCCATGTGCTGGAACAGATCAGCGGTTCCGCGACGCTGTCGAAGCTCGCGAACCACGTGCATTTCGTGCAGACGCGCGACGGCATGCGGATCGACCTGATCGACGACGCCAATTATTCGATGTTTCCGCTCGGGACGACCGCGCTCGATTCGAAGGCGGGATCGCTGATCTCGCTGATCGCTGGATCGATCCAGGGCATGACCAATCCGATCATGATCCGCGGCCATACCGACAGCGTGCCCTATGGCGATCCGCGCGCGATGAACAACTGGATGCTGTCGTCGGGCCGGGCCGAGGCGACGCGCCGGCAATTGGCGCTGGGCGGCATCCCCGAACCGCGGTTCGAACGGATCGAAGGCGTCGCGGACCGCGAGCCGATGATCGAGAAGGACCCCGCCGATCCGCGCAACCGGCGCGTGGCGATCACGTTGCTCTACCGGCCGGGGGTCTTCGGCCAATAGTTAGAGGCGCGGGCGGCGGCGGACCGCCACCCGCGCGTCGGGGTCAGGCGGTCGTCTCTTCCGCCTTGGCCTTGCGCTTGGCGGCCGCCGGGGCCGTCTCGCCCTTGCGCTGGCCGGGCTTGCGACCAAGGCCGATCTTCTTCGCCATCGCGCGACGGCTTTCGGAATAGGTTTCGGCGACCATCGGATAATCCGACTTCAAACCATAGCGTTCGCGATATTCGACGGGGGTCATGCCGTGCGTCGACAAGTGCCGACGCAGCGTCTTGTACGGCTTCCCGTCGATCATCGAGATGATATGATCCTTCGATGCCAACGACTTGCGGGCGGAAACCGCAGGCGTGTACTCGGTCGCGGCTTCGCTGATCGGTGCGGCACCGGTTGCGCCAAGCAGCGCGGAGACCGTATCGTGCATCTTGCCAAGAAACGCGGGTACTTCGTCCGCGGAGATACGCGTGTTGGGGTTGCCGAGCCACGCGATCGTCAATTCGGTCGCCAGTTCGACGGCGTTCGTGTCGGTCATCTCTTCGCTCATCATCGTCTCCATTTGAATAAGCAACGACCTAGCAAGCGCGCGTCATGCGTCAACGGGAAAACATCGGATTTGATAAATAACCCGTCGATCAGTCTTCCCGCGCATACGTCCTGGCAGACCCGACGACGTGACCGGCGGGGGTTGAACGGGGCGTGGGAAGACGTCGGAAACTTGACCGACCGTGCCCGGGGAAGATTTCGCGGGCGATGAATTGTGTACTGGATTCCGATCAATCGCATCGCCATCTGGGACGTATGAACAAGATCGTCATCCCCGCTATCGCCGCCGCCGCGCTTGTTGGCGTCGCCGCTTTCTCCACCGGCACGCAAGCCGCCGAACATGCGGTGCCGCTTCCGAAATCGACGGTCGACGTTCCCGCCGGGGCCGGCCTGCAGACCGCCGTGTTCGCCGGCGGCTGTTTTTGGGGAATGGAGGCGGTGTTCGAACATGTGAGGGGCGTGAAGGCGATCACCGCCGGCTATGCGGGCGGCACGTCCGGCGACGCGACCTACGAGCGGGTGTCGAGCGAGACGACGCGCCATGCCGAGGCGATCCGGATCGTCTACGATCCGCACGTCGTCAGCTACGCGACCTTGTTGCGGGTGAATTTCTCCGTCGCGCAGGATCCGACCGAACTGAACCGCCAGGGCCCCGACAGCGGTAACAGCTACCGCTCCGCGATCTTCCCGCAAAGCGCAGCCCAGGCGCAGATCGCGAAGGCCTATATCGCGCAGCTGGGCGCGGCGCATGCGTTCCCCAAACCGATCGTGACGCGGATCGAGAGCGGCGGCTTCTATCCGGCCGAGGCGTATCACCAGCATTTCTACGACAAGAACCCGACGCATCCGTACATCATGATGTGGGACAAACCGAAGGTCGCCGCGTTCAAGGCGGCGTATCCGGCGCTGGCGTTGCCGACGCCATAGGGCAGGCACTACCCTCTTCGTTACTCTGGCGTGACCCGGGGCTCCCCTTCTAATGCGCCCAAGAAGCGGGACCCCGGCTCAGGACCGGGGTGACGAACGATGGTCATGATCGCAAATTGCGTTCACGCCGCGATGGGGAAGCGCAGCATCCGGTCGGCGACGGGGATCAGCGCTTCCGCCCGCTGACCGACCGCGCGGACGATCTCGGGGTGGTCAACGTCCAGCCCGCCGGTCAGCGCGCCGAACGCCGGCAGGATCAGCTTGGTGTCGGTCGCGACGAAACATCGCCGCGCGACCTGCTTGCCGCGGACCCGCACGCGCAGCTTCGGGTGGTAATGGCCCGATAGTTCGCAGCGCGGTTCGTCCGGCTGCGCTTCGTGGCGAAGGACCAGTCCGTCGACGACCGCCTCGTCCACCACCGCGCCGCCGCAGCGATCGACCATGTGCGGATCGTGGTTGCCCGTGATCCAGGTCCAGCGCGTCGCGGCGGTCATCGCCGTCAGCATGTCGCGTGCGCGCACCGGCAGCCGGTCGCACCCGTCGATGTCGTGGAAGCTGTCGCCGAGGCACCAGACCTCCTCGGCCCCCGATGCGGCGACCAGCGCGGTCAGATCGGCGAGCGTGGCGATCGAGTCATAGGGGGGCAGCATCTGGCCGCCGCGGGCGAACCAGCTCGCTTTCTCGAAATGCAGGTCGGCGACCAGCATCGCGCGCCGCGCAGGCCAGAACAGCGCACCCTGGGGCAGCGCCAGCAACGAATGACCGCCGAACGAAAAGGGAACCATCCCCGCGCCATGCCGCCCGCGGAGTCCCGGCGCAAGCCCCGCTGGTCTTGGCCGTGCGATGCAGGTACAGCGCGCCGTTCTCCTACAGGGTCGTTTCACGCACATGTCGCTCGCCAGCGCTACCGACGCCGCCGCATCGCCGTCGCTTGCCGATGACGGCCACGGCCATCCGCGTCCGGCGATGGCGGCGCTGACGATCGGCGCGATCGGGGTGGTGTTCGGCGATATCGGCACCAGCCCGCTCTATGCCTTCCGCGATGCGTTGACCCCGGCGGCGGGGGACGGGATCGATCCGTCGGAAATCCTCGGCGTGCTCAGCCTCGCCTTGTGGGCACTCTTCCTGGTCGTGACGGTCAAATACGTCCTGTTCCTGATGCGCGCGGACAATCAGGGGGAGGGCGGCGTGTTGGCGCTGACCGCGCTCGCTAGGCGGGCGCTCGGCTGGCGATCGCGCACCGCGTTGCTGCTGGGCGCGGCGGGGGCGGCGCTGTTCTACGGCGATGCCATCATCACCCCCGCGCTGTCGGTGCTGTCCGCGGTGGAGGGGATGCAGACCATCCCGTCCACCGCGGCGTTCTTCGACCAGAACACGGTGCTGACGGTGACGATCGTCATCCTGGTCGGGCTGTTCGCGATCCAGTCGCGCGGGACCGCGGACATCTCGCGGATGTTCGGGCCGGTGTGCATTCTGTGGTTCCTGACGATCGGCGCGCTGGGCCTGTGGCACATCGCCGACGAGCCTTCGATCTTCCGCGTCCTCATCCCGACTTACGGCATCCACCTGCTGCTGACGCACGGCGTCACCGGATTGTTCGTGCTGGGCGCGGTGTTCCTGACCGTCACCGGCGCGGAGGCGCTGACCGCGGACATGGGGCATTTCGGGATCAAGCCGATCCGGATCGGCTGGTTCTTCCTCGTTGCGCCCGCTTTGGTCCTCAACTATCTCGGCCAGGGCGCGTTCGCGCTCGCGGCGCTGGAACGCGCGAAGGCGGGGCATGTCGCGTTCGTCAACCAGAGCTGGTTCTTCCTGATGGCGCCCGAAAGCGTGCGCGGCTTCCTGATCGTGCTGGCTGGCTTTGCGACGATCATCGCCAGCCAGGCGGTCATCACCGGGGCCTATTCGCTGACGCAGCAGGCGATCCAGCTGGGCCTCCTGCCGCGGCTGCGAATCCGCAACACCTCGGCGGCGAGTTCGGGGCAGATCTACCTGCCCGCGATCAACTGGCTACTGCTGATCGGAGTGCTGGTCCTGGTCGTCGAATTCCGCACCTCGTCGGCGATGGCTGCGGCGTACGGGATTGCCGTCACGGGGACGATGGTGGTGACGACGTGCCTTGCCTATGTCGTGGTGCGCCACCGGTGGAGCTGGGGCCGGCCGCTGGCGATCGCGGTGATCCTGCCGTTCCTGACGCTGGACCTGATCTTTTTCGGCGCCAATATTCTGCGCGTGGTCGAGGGCGGCTGGGTGCCGCTGGTCGTCGCGGCCGCGATCGGGCTCGTGATCTACACCTGGGTGCGCGGCAAATCGATCGTCGGCGCGTTCGAGCGGCAGCAGAGCATCCCGCTGATCGACCTCGCCGCCGCACTCGCCAAGCGGCCACCCGAACGCGTCGAGGGCGTCGCGGTGTTCCTGACCGGCAATCCGGAGGCGGCGCCGGGCGCACTGCTCCACAATCTGAAGCACAACAAGGTGCTGCACGAGCGCAACCTGATCGTCAGCATCCGTACCGCCGACCGCCCGGTCGTCGATCCGGAGAAGCGCGGGACCGGCGAGCGGATCGACGACAATTTCAGCCGGATCGTGCTGACCTACGGCTTCATGGAAACGCCCGACGTGCCGCGCGACCTGGGACTGGGGGCGAAGCGCGCCAATCGCGAACTCGACCCGATGAAGACCAGCTTCTTCATCGGCCGCAACACGCTGAAGGCGGGCGCGGACAAGGGCATGCCATTGTGGCAGGACCGGATCTTCATGTTCCTGCAGCGCAACGCCAGCGACCCGACGGACTTCCTGAAGATCCCGCCGGGCAAGGTGCTGGAACTGGGCGAGCAAGTCACGGTGTGAAGCCGAAATTGCTCCCCGCGAGCGGGGAGGAATCGTGGTACGCTACTTCCCCACCGACTGGCTCACCACGACGGGTACGCGGCAGCCCCCGAACGTACGCACCACCGCCAGGCCGCGCTGCGCAGCGGGTTCGCGGTTGAGGGGGTGGACCGTCGGCGCGGCGTCGTCGGCGACAGGGGACGTCTCCGTCTTCAGACAGACCGGCTTCGCATCGGGCTGGGGCGGCACCCGGTCGGCGGGAGCGGCGGCGATTAGCAGTACGGCGATCAGGACGGACATCACATTCTCCCAACGATGCGGCGCGCGCTCAGGCCAGGTCGGCCCGCACTTCCAGTGCCCGTGCGAAGACCGCCTCGAACATCGCGGCGGTCAGGCGCCCGGTGTTCGTGTTGTAGCGCGAGCAATGATAGCTGTCGATCAGCACCTGTCCGCCCGGCATCCGGTGTTCCGCCAGATGCCCGAACTTCGCCTTGGGCAGCCGGCCGCCCAGCACCTTGACCGCGGACTGGTGCGCGATCTGGCCGAGTGCCACAAAGACGCGCGCGTTCGGCAGCGCCGCCGCCTGGCCCTCCAGGAACGGGCGGCAGGTGCGGATTTCCTCGGGCGTGGGCTTGTTCTGCGGTGGTAGGCATTTGACCGCGTTGATGATGATCGCGCCGTCCAGCGCCAGATCGTCGTCGGGCGTCGCCGCGTAGGTGCCATGCGACAGGCCGAACTTCGCGAGCGTTTCGAACAGGAGCACGCCCGCATAATCGCCGGTGAACGGCCGCCCGGTGCGGTTCGCGCCGTGCTTGCCGGGAGCCAGGCCGACGATCGCGAGCCAGGCATCCGGGTCGCCGAACGCATTGACGGGGGCGTTCCACCAGTCGGGATATTCGACGCGCAGTTCCTCGCGGAACGCAACGAGGCGGGGGCAGCGCGGGCAGTCGCGCGGCGGTTCGGTGGCGGGGATGGGGGAGGATGCGAACGGCATCCGCTTGCGCTACGCGTCGGCCGTGGAGACGACAACCTATGCGATCGCGCTCGGTGCGAATCGACGAAGCCGGGCCGGGTCGCCGGAGGCGGCGATCGACATGGCATTGGCGGCGATCGGTGGCATCGTCGCGGTGTCGCCCGTGGTCCGCAGCGCCCCGATCGGCCCGTCGATCCGGCGTTTCGCCAATGCGGTCGCCATCGTCCGGTCGACCGAGCCACCACCTATGTTACTCGCGCGGCTGAAAAGCATCGAGCGGATGCTGGGCCGGCGGCGCGGACGACGCTGGGGCGCTCGGCCGATCGACCTCGACATCGTGCTGTGGTCGGGGGGTATCTGGGCCGGGCCGGCGTTGTCTATCCCGCATATGGCGTTTCGTCAGCGAGCGTTCGTGCTCGCCCCACTGGCGCATATCGCACCCGATTGGCGCGATCCGCTGACCGGCCGCACGATGCGCCACCTCGCACACGCGGTTGACCAACGACGGCCGCGGACCTAGGCGACACCGTTTGGTGCGGGTCCGTAGCTCAGTCGGTAGAGCAAGCGACTTTTAATCGAGAGGTCCCGGGTTCGAGCCCCGGCGGACCCACCAAGCTTGGCGTTTTGCCCTTGCTCCCTTTCTTACCCTCCCATCGCGGCCGCCCGGCGAAGCTCGGGGTTCAGGTGCCATGGTCGATGTCACGGAAAGCACCGCGCCGTCGCATGAAGCTAGCACCTGGGCCCCTCCCTTCGCTGGGGTGGCGTACAGGGGGAATGCACCTCCCACTTCCCAACACCCAACCTTAACCGCGGCGGCGGTACACCGCGGCATGAGCGACAACGCACGACCGACCGCATGGCGCGACGCAGGCATCGCCGCGTCGCTGGCGTTCGCGCTCGGGATCGCGTGGACGCTCCGCGACTGGCCGGCGCTGTCGGTGCTGCACCTGCCCGATACGGACGACGTCATGCGGTTGCAGCAGGTCCGCGACTGGCTGGCGGGGCAGGGTTTCGCGGATGTCGTGCAGCACCGGCTCGGCAGCGGCCTGGCGATGCACTGGTCGCGGCTCGCCGATCTGGCGCCGGCGGCGGGCATCGCGGCGCTGACGCCGCTGCTCGGGCGGCATGTCGCGGAGGTGGCGACGGTCGTCGTCTGGCCGCTGATATTGTTCGCCGGTGCCTTGTTCCTCGTCGCACGGATCGCGCGCGCGCTGTCGGCGCCCGCGTCGACCGCCATCCTGGTCGCGGGCATCGCGTATCCGGCGACGACGATCTTCCTGCCCGGGCGGATCGATCATCACGGATTGCAGGTCGTGTTCCTTTTGGGCGCAGTGCTGGCGCTGCTGAGCGCGCCCGATCGCGGGCGCGGTGCCGCGATCGGGCTGCTCGCCGCGGCCAGCGTGACGGTGGGACTGGAGACCGCGCCGCTGTTCGTCGGCATCGGTGCCGTCGTGGTCGCCGCCTGGGTCGACGATTCCGCGGGGGCGCGCGATCGATTGAGCGGGCTGGCGATCGGTGCAGGGGTCGGGCTGGCCGCGGCACGGGCGGTATTCGCGAGCGATGCCTTCGCCTATCCCGCCTGTGACGGCTTCACGCTGGATGCCTGGCGCGCAGGGATCATGGGCAGCGCGGGGCTGCTGCTGCTGGGAATCCTGCCGCGCGCGACCCTCGGCACCCGACTGGTCGCCGCGGGCATGGTCGGCGGCGGCACCGTCCTCGCCGCGATCGTCGTCGTGCCGCGCTGCCTGTCGCCCTATGGCGCGGTCGATCCGGCACTGGCGCGCATCTGGCTCGCGCATGTCGCGGAGGCGCAGTCGCTGTTCGCCGCCGATCCGGGCGTCGCGTTCGGTTATGCCGGGCTGACCGTCGTCGGGATCGCGGCGACGCTCCGGCAGGCGCGGGTCACCCGCGCGCCGGGATGGGTCGCGTTGCTGATCGTCCAGATCGCCGCCTTCGCCGTCACCGCGCTGCAACTGCGCGGCGCCTATGCCGGCGCGACGCTCGCCGCGCCCGCGCTGGCGGCGACGATCGCGGAGGCCCGGCGCGCAGGCGGATTGCGGCTGGCGGGGGCGTGGCTGATATCGGCGGGCCTGGTCTATCCGATCGCCGCCCAGGCGCTGCCGACTCGCGTTGCCGGGCCATCCGTACCGGCCCCGCGCGGCGATTGCGCGAGCCCGGTCTTGCTGTCGCGGCTGGCCGCCCTGCCGCCGGGTACCGTCATGGCGCCGATCGATGCGGGCGCCTATGCGATCGGCGCGACGCGCGACCGGCTGGTCGCCGCGCCCTATCATCGGAACGGTGCCGGCAATCTGGCGATGTTCGCTTTCTACGAGGGCACGCCTGCGCAGGCGCTCGCGATCGCACGCCGGTGGCGAGTCGACTACGTCGTCGCCTGCGGCGCGATGCCGGCCGGCGCGATGGCGACCGCGATCGACCGCGGCACAGCGCCGGGGCTGACGACGATCGCGACGCTACCCGATGGCGCGCGGCTGCTGCGGGTGCGTTAGCGACGAACCGAGCGCCGCATACGACGTGCCGCTTGCCCGCCGCCGCCGTCGCGCGCTAGGCAGACGCGATGCCACCGATCCATTCCAGCCCGCGATGGTGGCAGACGCGCCTGTTCGTCGCGCTGGCGGCACTCGCCTCGACGATCCCGCTGCTGTGGCCGACCATTCCACCGCTGGTCGATCTGCCCGGGCATATCGGCCGCTACCGCGTGCAGCTCGACGGCGCGGGCTATCCGTGGATCGCCACCTGGTATGATTTCCACTGGTCGCTGATCGGCAATCTCGGAATCGACCTGCTCATCATCCCGCTCGCGCCGATCTTCGGGCTGGAACTGGCGGTGAAGCTGATCGTGATCGCGATCCCCGTGCTGATCGTGACGGGGTTCCTGTGGATCGCCCGCGAGGTGCATGGCCGCATCCCTGCGACGGCGCTGTTCGCGCTGCCGATCGCCTATTCCTACCCGATCCAGTTCGGTTTCGTGAATTTCGCGCTGGCGATGGGGCTGGCGCTCAACCTGTTCGCCTTGTGGCTGCGGCTTGGACGGCTGGGGCGGACGGGGTTCCGGACCGGCTTGTTCGTACCGCTGTCGTGCCTGTTATGGCTGTGCCACACCTTTGGCTGGGGTGTGCTGGGCGTCCTCGCCTTCTCGGCGGAGATGATCCGGCAGCACGACCGGATGCCGGGGCGCGGGGTGCAGCATTGGGCGATGGCATGGTTCCGTGCAGGGATCGGCTGCGTACCACTGGCGCTGCCGCTGGCGCTGATGATCTTCTGGCGGTCGGGCGATCATGTGTCGGGAATCACCGGCGACTGGTTCAACTGGCGGACGAAGTTCGGCTGGCTGGCGATGCTGCTGCGCGACCGCTGGCTGGCGTTCGATTTCGCATCGGCGATGATCCTGTACCTGATCCTGGTGCGGGGCGTCCGCGACCGGACGATCGAATATTCGCGCAACCTCGCTTTGTCGGCGGTCTTTCTGTTCGCGGTGTTCCTGCTGCTGCCGCGCGTGGTCTTCGGCTCGGCCTATGCGGACATGCGCCTCGCCCCCTTCGCGATCGGCATCGCGATCGTCGCGCTTCGCCCGCGCCCCGGCGTGTCGGTGCGCGATGCGAAGATGCTTGCGGCGTTCGGGCTGGCGTTCTTCCTGGTGCGGCTGGGCGGGACGACGATCAGCTATGCGATGTATTCGCAAAGCTACGACCGGACGCTCGCCGCGCTCGATCATCTGCCCCAAGGCGCGCGGCTGGTGTCGTTCGTCGGACGCCGATGCCGCGACGACTGGGCGTATACGCGGCTGGAACACGTCCCGGCGATCGCGCTGGAGCGGCGGCTGGCCTATACCAACGATCAGTGGTCGATGCCCGGCGCGCAGCTGCTGACGACCCGGTACGACCCGGCGGGACGGTTCGCGCATGATCCGTCGCAGGTGGTGACCGACCGCAAATGCCGTGGCGAATGGTGGCGACCGGTGGACAAGGCGCTGCTGCATTTCCCGCGGGGCGCGTTCGACTATGTCTGGATGATCGAGCCGCCGCGGTTCGACCCGCGGATGGCGTGGGGCATGGTGCCGATCTGGACCAACGGGACCAGCATCCTGTACCGCGTCGACCACGCGGTTCAGCCGCCGCGCTTGAACGGCGTCAGCCCCTCCAGATAGTCGCGGTCCGCCGCCACCGCCTCGCGCTCGCGGACCAGGAAATCGGCGATGGCGCGGCGGAAGCCCTTGTCCGGGATGTAGTGCGCCGAATAGGTCGCCACCGGCGCATAGCCGCGCGCGAGCTTGTGTTCGCCCTGTGCGCCCGCCTCCACCGTCCTCAGCCCGCGCGCGATGGCGGCGTCGATCGCCTGATAATAGCAAAGCTCGAAATGGAGGAACGGCACTTCCTCGGTCGCGCCCCAATAGCGGCCGTACAGCGTGTCGTCGCCGATGACGTTCAGCGCGCCCGCGATCGGCCGACCGTCGCGTTCCGCCAGGATCAGCAGGACCCGGTCCGCCATCGTCTCTCCGATCAGCGGGAAGAACTGGCGGGTGAGATAGGGCTGCCCCCATTTGCGCGCACCGGTGTCCTGGTAGAAGGTCCAGAACGCCGCCCAATCCGCTGGGGTGATGCCAGCCCCCGTGACGTGGCGGATCGTCAGGCCCTCGACGGCGGCGGCACGTTCCTTGCGAATCGCTTTCCGCTTGCGGCTGGAGAGGACGGCCAGGAAATCGTCGAAGCCGGCAAAGCCTTCGTTGCGCCAGTGGAACTGCGTCCCCTGCCGGATCAGCCAGCCCGCGGCCTCGAACAGCGGGACCTGATCGGACGCGACGAAGGTCGCATGCGCCGACGACAATTCGCTGCGATCGGTCACCGCCTCGATCGCGCCAAGGAGCGCGGGCGCCAGACTTTCGTCGCGCAGCAGCAGCCGGGGGCCGGGTACCGGGGAGAAGGGCGCCGCGATCTGAAGCTTCGGATAATAACGCCCGCCGGCACGCTCCCATGCGTCCGCCCAGGCGTGATCGAAGACATATTCGCCCTGACTGTGGCTCTTCGCATAGGCAGGCGCGATCGCGGCGGGCCTGCCGTCCGCATCGTCGATGACGATCGGCAGCGGTTGCCAACCGGAGCGCCCGCCGACGCTGCCCGATTGCTCCAGCGCTGTCAGGAAGGCGTGACCGACGAATGGGTTGCTCGTGCCCGCACACGCATCCCAGTCCGCCGCCGCGATCTGCGATGCGCCGTCGGCGAGGCGGGCGGTAACGGGGGTAGTCATGCGAGGCCTAGATGGGCGCGGATGGGAGAAGGCTCAAGGCAATGTGCGAGGGTTTGCAAATCCACATCATCCGTCACCCCGGGCTCGTCCCGGGGTCCAGAGCCAAGAGGACATCGCTCTTTGCTCTGGATGCCGCGACGAGCCCGGCATGACGGAAGGACGCTCAACCCAGCGCCGACGCCGAAACCTGTACGATCGCGTCGATTTCCACCGCCGCCCCCAGCGGCAGCGTCGGCACGCCGACCGCCGAGCGCGCATGTTTTCCCGAATCGCCGAATAGCGCGACCATCAGGTCCGAGGCGCCGTTCGCCACCTTGGGCTGGTCGGTGAAATCGGCGGTGGAGTTCACGAACACGCCCAGCTTCACGATTCGCTCGACCCGCGCCAGGTCGCCGAGATATTTTTTCAGCTGCGCCACGATCATCAGTCCGCACGCGCGCGCTGCGGCTTGGCCGTCCTCCAGCGACACGCCGTCGCCCAGCCGCCCGGTGACCAGCGTGCCGTCCACGAACGGCAGCTGGCCCGACAGATGCAGCAACCCGCCCGCCTCCACGACGGGGACGTAGGAAGCGACGGGGGCTGCGGCCTCGGGCAGCGACAAGCCCAGTTCGGTTAGCTTGCGGTCGATACGGTCGGTCATGCGGACGGTCCTCTGATTGATAGTATGGTCAGGCGGCGGCGGGAACGCCCGCGGCGAAGCGCGCGGCGATCCAGCGTTCGGCGTCCGCCCAGTCGTCGATCCGCGCATGCGCCGCGGGGGCGGGGGGCATGGCGGCGGCGAGCGGGGGCTCGGCGATCATGTGCAGCCGGTGGACGCCGGGTGCGGCCTTGGCGACCGAGGCGTGGTGGACCGCCAGGTCGTCGACGAACACGGTCACCGGATCGCCGTGCTCCGCGACCAGCTTCGCGACGGGATCGCCCTTGCCGCCCTGGTTGCATTCCACGCGGTGGCGGATACCGAACGTGGCGAGCTGTTCGATCCGCGGCTGGCGGCACTGGTCCTGCAAATTGGTCAGCACCACGATGTCCGCGACCTCGGCAAGCCGGGCCAGCGCCTCGCGCGCATGCGGCACCAGGGTCTGGCGGTGCATTTCCGCGGGGAAGAATTCGCCGAGCATCCCCCACATCTCCGTCTGGGTCGGCGGCGGTCCGCCGTCCCGCCTTGTCATCGCGTTGGCGAAGTCGCCGGTCTCGATCGCGAAGTCGATGTCCTTCGTCTCGTCCAGCCATGTCCCGAAATGGCGGACCATGTGCAGCAGGACCTCGTCGCAATCGGTGATCAGCAGCGGCCGGCTCATGCCTCCAGCCTCGCGCGTGCGGCGACGAGATCGGCGGGCTTCACACCCAGTTCGCCTGCGCATTCGATCAGGTCGGGCTCGTGCGCCTCCAGAAAGCCCAAGGCGGCGGCGATGAGGGCGGGATCGCCCACCCGCGCGCGCAGGTCGTGCGGCTCCAGCCCGGTCACCGCCAGCAGCCGCATCGCCCGGTCGGGGACGACCAACGTCCAGACCAAAGCGCGCAGGCCGAGCGCCTGGGCGTCCTCTTCATTTGTATCGTGCGCGTCCATTGCCTATCGTCGGGCCTCTGGCTGGAAGGGAATGGCGTCCGCGTGGCAAAAAGGGTGCTCGTTGTCGAGGACAACGAACTGAACCTGAAGCTGTTCTGCGATCTCCTGCGTGCGCACGAGTTTGCCGTGGAGCCGGTGCGCGACGGCCGCGAGGCGGTGGCCCGCGCCCGCGCGTTCGCGCCCGACCTCGTCATCATGGACATCCAGATGCCGCACGTGACGGGGTACGAGCTGATCCTGGAGATGAAGGCCGACGATGCGCTGGCGAGCATTCCGGTCATGGCGGTCACCGCCTATGCCGGGCGCGACGACGAGGACCGGATCCGCGCGGCGGGCGCGGACGCCTATGTGTCGAAGCCGATCAGCCTCGCGCGGTTCATGGATGCGGTGGGGGCGCTGGTCTAATTCCTGCCCGTACCGGGGAGGATTGAACGGGAAAAGGCCGCAAGCGTCCCCGCCTGCGGCCCCAAATCCCAGCCCCAAATGCCGGTCTGCGCCGAAAAGATTGAACGGCGGCTTACGCCGCCCGTCCGGTCACTTGATCTTGGCTTCCTTGAACTCGACATGCTTGCGCACGACGGGATCATACTTGCTGAAGGACAGCTTCTCGGTCTTCGTGCGCGGGTTCTTCTTCGTGACGTAGAAGAATCCCGTATCGGCGGTCGAGACGAGCTTGATCTTGACGGTGGTCGGCTTGGCCATGAGCCCAAATTCCTGCAGGGTAAAGCTAAGGGCATGCGACGATAGCCGCGGCCCGATCAGCCGCGGCGCATGGCGCAGGATGCCCGCGAAGTCAACCGCAGGGGCGGTCCGCCTACGGTTCACGCGATCTTTACCTATCCGGGCGCAGCGTGTGGGCAATGGGAACGGGGAGTGCTGCGCGATGGCATCGTTGACACAAGGCGCCGTGGATATCGCCACGATCAAGGCGGAACTCGCCGCGCGCATCGCCGCGATCGACGTCCGTGCGCCGCATGCCCGCGCATGCGAACTCGCGCCCGATGTCGATGCGATCCGCATCATCGCGCACCGCAACGGCCTGCACCCGGCGGTCACCGTCGCGCACTTCCTCGATTCGGCCTTGTCGCGTGGCGAACACGGCGCGTTGGTGCATGGCTGGCTGTCGATGCTAAGCGACGCGGTGCGCAGCGACCGGCAGGATCTCGCGGCCTGCGATATCTTCGCCGCCGCCTGCTCGGTCCGCCTCGCGGGCTGATACCCCCAATGGACGCGCTGATGGCGGCGATCGTCGCCGCGGCGCTGGGACAGCTCGGCGACAAGACCGCCTGGCTCGTCGCGATCCTGTCCGATCGCTACCGCGCGCCCGGCCGCGTCGTCGCCGCCGCGGGCGTAGCGATCCTCGCTGCCAGCGGCATTGCGGCTTTCGGCGGTGCGCTCATCGCGCCGCGAATCACTCCGGAGGCGAAGCAGTTGTTCTTCGCCATGGCGCTGCTGCTTCAGGGCGGCGGCGCGTTCCTTCCGGTGAAGGCGCCCGAGCGCCTGTCGGGCTGGCGGCTGGGCGCGGTCCTGACGACGCTCGCCGGGCTTTTCATCCTGGCGTTCGGAGACGGCGTCCAGTTCATCGTCGTGACGATCGCCGCGCGGACGCCGGTCCCCGCACTGGCAGCGATAGGCGCGACGATCGGTTCGCTCGCGGTCGTCGTGCCCGCCGCCATCCTCGGCGAAGCGGGCTGGGCACGGGTGCCGTGGCGACGGGTGCGCGGCGTCGTCGGCGCGCTGTTCCTGCTCGCCGGGGCCGTCATCGGGCTGGGGGCGTTGCGGCTGATCTGACGGGAGCCAATCCGCGCGTGGCACGTTTCGCTTGCGAACCAACCTTCCCGGAGCATCACGTGGCCGATATCGATCCCAAGTTGAGCACCCCGACCGACCTCAATCGCAACGATACCCGCACGGTGGCGGACGCACTGAACACCGCGCTGGCGGATTGCTTCGCGCTGTATCTGAAGACGAAGAACTTCCACTGGCACGTCTCGGGTCCGCATTTCCGCGACTATCATTTGATGCTCGACGATCAGGCGACGCAGATTCTCGGCGTGACAGACGCCATCGCCGAGCGCGTGCGCAAGACGGGCAACGTCACGCTCCGTTCGATCGGCGACGTCGCGCGACACCAGACGATCGCGGACAACGACCAGGGCTTCGTCGCACCCGGCGACATGCTCGCCGAACTGCGCGACGACAATCTGAAGCTGATCGAGGGCCTGCGCGAAGCACGCGAGCGTGCCGAGGTGGTGAAGGACACCGCGACCAGCAGCATCGCCGACGAATGGATCGACCAGGCGGAGGAGCGCGCCTGGTTCCTGTTCGAGGCGAGCCGCAAGGGCTGATCGCAAGCGCAGCGGGACAGCGCGGCATGCATGCCTTCGCCGCGCTGATCGATGCGCTCGTCTACACCCGGTCGCGCAACGCGAAGCTGAAGCTGATCGGCGATTACCTGATCGCCACGCCCGATCCCGATCGCGGCTGGGCGATGGCGGCGCTGACCGGCGATCTCGATCTGCCGGGGGTGAAGTCCGCCGCGATCCGCGCGCTGATCGAAGCGCGGACCGATCCGGTGCTGTTCCGGATGAGCCGTGACTATGTCGGCGATACCGCGGAGACGGTAGCGCTGTTGTGGCCGACGCCGCCCGTGCCGCTCGATCCGGAGCCCTTGTCGATCTCCGCGGTCGTCGACCGGCTGATGACCCTGTCGCGTTCCGACGCGCCGGGAGCGCTTGCGGCGATGCTCGACCGATGCGATGCGGAGGAACGGTATGCGCTGCTGAAGATGGCGACCGGTGGGCTGCGTATCGGCGTCTCCGCCCGACTGGCCAAAACCGCGCTGGCGACCGCGTTCGGGATCGAGGTCGATGCGGTGGAGGAGGTCTGGCATGGGCTGACCCCGCCCTACACCTCGCTGTTCGCCTGGGCGGAGGGGCGTGGCGATCAGCCGACTACCGCGGACGTGCCCGTGTTCCGGCCGTTCATGCTCGCGCACCCGCTGGAGGATTTGCGCGTCGACCTCGCCGATTATGCCGCGGAATGGAAGTGGGACGGCATTCGCGTCCAGATCGTCCATGTCGCCGGCGTCACGCGGCTGTACAGCCGGACCGGCGACGACGTGACGGGCAGCTTCCCCGATGTCGCCGCGGCCTTCTCCACGCCGGGCGTCGTCGACGGCGAATTGCTGGTGAAGGGCGCATTCCAGGGGGGCGAGCTGGAAGATGGCGGCGGCGCCGCCAGCTTCAACGCGTTGCAGCAGCGACTGGGGCGCAAGACCGTCTCGGTAAGGATGCTCGCGGAGTATCCCGCCTTCGTCCGGCTCTACGACATATTGTTCGACGGCCAGGAGGATTGGCGGGCGCTCCCCTGGACCGAGCGGCGCGGACGGCTGGAGGCGTTTGCCGATGCACTCGACCCCGACCGGTTCGATCTCAGCCAGGTGATCGACGCGAAGGACTTTTCCGCGCTCGAGGCGATCCGCGCCGGCGCGCGCGATGCCGCGATCGAGGGGGTGATGCTCAAGCGCCGCGACTCGGCTTATGTGACGGGGCGGCGCGCGGGACTGTGGTATAAATGGAAGCGAGATCCGCTGACCGCGGACTGCGTCATCATGTACGCGCAACGCGGCAACGGTCGCCGTTCGAGCTGGTACAGCGATTACAGCTTCGGCTGCTGGACCGCGCCGCCGGAGGACGGCGGCGAGCTGTTGCCGGTGGGTAAGGCCTATTCCGGGATCACCGACGAAGAACTGAAGATGCTCGACTCGTTCGTGCGCAACCATACGACCGCCCGCTTCGGTCCGGTGCGCGAGGTCGAGAAGACGCTGGTCCTGGAGATCGCCTTCGATTCGATCCACGCGTCGAAGCGGCACAAGTCGGGTGTCGCGATGCGCTTCCCGCGGATCGCGCGGATCCGGACCGACAAGCCCGCCGCGGAGGCAGACCTGATCGATACACTCAAGCGGATGGCGACCTGACCGGTAGACGCGCGACTGTTTCGCAATAGCGACCCAATGCCGCGCTAGTTGATAATGGTTCTTATAACTAACCCGGCAAGTATACCGATAACAATACTTAAGAACGTCTCGCAGCAAAGGTTTTACTCTTGTACTGTGGAACGAACCGTCGCTAAGCGATGTTCATAGCCTATCTTTGCTTGGAGATACACCATGCCGCTCAAGACCGCCGACACCGCCGCATGCGAAAAGTGCAAGTTCTTCGATGCGAAGGGCAGCGCCGATCTCGGCCTGTGCCGTTACAACCCGCCGATCAGCCAGCCGAGCGGCGACACCGCGGGAGTATGGCCCAAGGTCGAGGCCAACGACTGGTGCGGTCATTTCGAAGCGGTCGCCGCCTGACTGTCGACGATTGGATGAACGGGCCGGCCGCAACCTTCGAGTTGTGGCCGGCTTTTTCGTGGGACGGGCCGGCGGCGGCGCACGTCGAGACGTGTTGACGTCGGCGGCCACTGATGTAAGTGATAGTCATTCTCATTAGAGGGTGACCTGCATGTACGACCTGATCGACCGCCCGATCGCCGACCTGCCCGCGTTCGAACGCGGCGTGATCGATGTGACCCGGCGTTGGGTTCATGCCTTCAGCGTCGCGGGCATGCCTGTCGTCGATGGTCCTGATGCGCTGAACGATGCGATGCACGCGCTGGACCGGGGGTCCGCGCAGGACATCGTGATCCCGCGCCCCTGCTTTGCAACCGTCGAGGAAACCGAAGCGGTGATCGTCGGGCTATGGCGGCTGGTGCGCGACGGGCGATCGGACGCTGCGTATGCGCTCGCCGCGGGACTGGTCGACGACGATCATGTCGATGCGCTGCTGGGCGGAATCGCGCGGACGATCGCGAAGGGGTGAGGTCGTTGGGCGACGGCGCCTGTCGCTCCATCGGCTATCGTATCCGTCGACCTTCATACTGCCGTTCTCCCCCGGCAACGGAAGCCTAGGGTCACGAGCGATTCTGCATGTGGCCCTTACGCCCCCGTTTTCGCAGAGCACGATGTTGCTCAAGAACACGGATCGCTTTGGCGGTTGTCGCGCCGAAGCCAGCCCCCTCTCCGGCGAAGGCCGGGGCCAATTACGGCACGATTATTTTACGCTGGAGGTCGGCCATCGCGTGACCTTCGCCGTTGGACCGCGGCCTTCGCCGGGGCGTTCTGCAAGCGACGGCCCGTACGTAGACCGACACGACCACCGAACCACAACCGACAAGCGGTACGTGCTTACGCCTTAATGTAGCCGGATCTGGAACAACGTCTTCCAGTTCTTCCCCGTCACGAACAGCCGGTCGCCCTTCGCGTCGTAGGCGATGCCGTTCAGCACGGCGTCGCGGCCGCTCGCGCCGACCGAATCGCGCAGCGGTCGCAGGTCGATCAGCGCCTTGATGCGGCCGGTCGCCGGGTCGATGCGCGCGATCGTCGCGGTTTCCCAGATGTTCGCCAGGATCTCGCCCTTCACCCATTCGACCTCGTTGAGGTTCACGACGGGAGTGCCGTCCGCCAGCGTGACCGTGATCGTCCGCTTTTCCGCAAAGGTCGCGGGGTCGCGGAAGCGCAGGACCGCGCTGCCGTCCGACTGGACGAAACCCTCGGGCGTTTCCGCCAGGCCCCAGCCTTCGCCGGGATAGCGGAAGCTGCCGGTCTGCTTCAGCGTCGCGCGCGTCCAGCGGAAACCGATGCCGGTGCGCCACGTCATGCTGACGATCTCGCCATGCCAGGGGGCGATGCCCTCCCCGAACAGCGCCGGCGGCAGGGCGGTGCGGGCCAGCACCTTGCCATCCGTCAGGCGGACGCGGCGGATGTCGGACTGGCGCTCCATTCCCGTGCTTTCGTACAGGAACCCCTCCGACCAGAAGAGGCCTTCGGTGAACGCGGCGGTGTCGTGCGGGTAGCGGGCGACGATCGTCGCGCCCTGCATCGGCGTGCCGTGGACCAGCGTCACGCTACCGCTCGGTACGGCTTGGGGCGTGGCCGGTGAGGCGCCGGCGAGCGAAAGGATCAGGACGGCGGACATGACGAGGCCCGGCCCGCGTCGCCGCGAGCCGGGCCCTGAGGTCACTGCCGACCGCCGGAGCGGTCGCATTCGGATCAGCCCGCCGCCTGCAGGTTGACCGCGGCGTACTTGCCGCGACGATCGACCTCGAGCTCGAACTCGAGCTTGTCGCCCTCGTTCAGCGTCGACATGCCCGCACGCTCGACCGCGGAGATGTGGACGAACGCGTCCGGCTGCCCGTCGTCGCGCTGGATGAAGCCGAAGCCCTTCATCGCGTTGAAGAACTTGACCGTGCCGGTCGCCTTCTCGCCGGTCAGTTGGCGCTGCGCGCCGCCGCCTGCGGGAGCGCCGCCACGCGCTCCGCCGGGGGCGGCCGCATCACGCTCGCGCGGCGGGCCGCGGTCGGTGACGGGCATCGGTTCGCCGTCGATCTTCAGATCGGTCGCGGAGATGCGGCCGCCGCGATCGACGAGCGTGAAGCCCAGCGGCTGACCTTCGGCCAGGCCGGTGAGGCCCGCCTGCTCGACCGCGGAGATGTGGATGAACACGTCTTCGCCGCCGTCATCGCGAACGACGAAGCCGAACCCCTTCTGGCCGTTGAAGAACTTGACCACGCCGGTGCCTTCGCCGACGACCTGGGGGGGCATGCCGCGGCCACCGCCGCCGCCGCCGCCACTGAAGCCGCCGCCACCGCCGCCGCCGCCGCTGCGGAAACCACCGCCACCGCCGCCACCACCGACGCCGCCGCCACCACCGCCGAAGCGATCGCCGCCGCCGCCGCAATAGCTGCTGCCGCCACCGCAGCGATCGCCGCCGCCGCTGTTGAAGCCGCCGCCGCCGCCGAAGTCATCGCCACCGAAGCCGTCGCGCTTGTCGCGCCCACGTCCGCCACGATTGCCGCGGCCACCCTTGTCGAAACTCATAACCCTGTTCGTCTTCCCGGTTCGCCCGAACCAACCCGTCAAGAACCTTCGCGCCGGACGACGAACGCGGTCCTTCGGACGCCAAACCTTTTGCGCCACGGGACTCGGCATAGCGCAAAGCGCAAGTCCCTGCGAATAAAATCTCCAGGGTGGCGGGTGCGGCGCCGTCGATCCTTGCGCAACCGCGGCAGCGACGCCACACACGACATGACATGACCGTCATCTTCGACCTTCTCGCCAGCCCCGCCGCCTGGGCCGCGCTCCTGACCCTCGTCGTGCTGGAGATCGTGCTCGGCATCGACAATCTGATCTTCGTATCGATCCTGTCGAACAAGCTGCCCGAGGCGAAGCGCAGCAGCGTGCGCCGGATCGGCATCGCGCTGGCGCTGGTGATGCGGCTGGTCCTGCTGTCGATGATCGCCTGGATCGTGGGGCTGACCGCACCGGTGTTCGACCTGGGCATAACCGGGCCGGTCGGCGCCCACGGCGAACCGACGTTCGACACCGCCTTTTCGTGGCGCGACCTGATCCTGATCGCGGGCGGGCTGTTCCTGGTCTGGAAGGCGACGCGCGAGATCCACACGACGATGGAAGGGGAGGGGCATGCATCGCCCGCTCCCGGCGCGATCGGCGCGGCGACGCTGTCGGTCGGATCGGCGATCGTACAGATCATCGCGCTCGACATGGTGTTCTCGATCGATTCGATCCTGACCGCGGTCGGCATGACCGATCAGTTGCCGATCATGGTCGCCGCGGTCGTCATCGCGGTCGGGGTCATGATGCTGGCGGCGGATCCGCTGGCGAACTTCATCGCGCGCCACCCGAGCGTGGTGATGCTGGCGCTGGCGTTCCTCCTGATGATCGGGTTGGTCCTGATCGCGGACGGGTTCGGCGTGCATGTGCCCAAGGGGTATATCTACGCCGCGATGGCGTTTTCGGCGCTGGTCGAGACGCTGAACATCCTCGCGCGGGGCCGGCGGGCGAAGGCCGGGCATTGAGCGCGACGCCGCACGCGGCTAGGGCCGGGTGATGACCGTCCATTTCCATGAAGAAGACATCCCCGCCGATCTGTTCGCGCCGCTCGCGTCGATCGCGGTCGATACCGAGACGATGGGGCTGATCACGCCGCGCGACCGGTTGTGCGTCGTGCAATTGTCCGATGGCGGCCCCGACGAGCATCTGGTCCGCTTCGCCGCGGGCGGCGACTATGCCGCACCCAATCTCAAAGCGCTGCTCGGCGATCCGGCGCGGCTGAAGCTGTATCATTTCGGCCGGTTCGATATCGCCGCGCTGCAATATTATCTGGGCATCGTCGCCGCGCCCGCCTGGGACACCAAGATCGCGTCGCGACTGATCCGCACCTATACCGATCGCCACGGGTTGAAGGAGCTGGTCCGCGAATTGCTGTCGCAGGAATTGTCCAAGGTGCAGCAATCGTCCGACTGGGGCGGGCCCGCTTTGTCCGACGCGCAGAAGGATTACGCCGCGTCCGACGTGCGCTTCCTCCACCGTTTGAAGGACGAACTGGAACGGCGGCTGGTGCGCGAGGGGCGGATGGACCTGGCGCAGGCCTGTTTCGATTTCCTGCCGTCGCGCGCCGCACTGGATATCGCGGGCTGGCCAGAGATCGACATCTTCGCGCATGCGTGAGGTCGCATCGCCCGTCGCATCACGCCCCATCCGACACATAGGCCTCGTGCCGGGGTCCATCGTGCCGCGAGCAAACGGAAAGAGCCTCTTTCCGCTGCACGCGCGGCGAAATGGACCCCGGCGCAAGGCCTGGGTGACGATGGTTTGTCGCTCGGCGTTCGAAGCCACCCCCCATGTCTGACATCGCCCGCCAGGTCCGGTCGCAGCGGCAGGACTGGGCCGCGCCCGGCAGCCGTCACGATCGGGTCGTGTCCACCGCGCGGGTGCTGCTGCCGATCGGGATCGGCGTGATGGTGGCGTTCCTGATGCTCGCCCCGCTGATGAACGTCGGCGAGGCGTCGTTCGTGCTCGACAAGAACAAGGTCGATGTCGCGAAGGAGCGGCTGAAGATCCAGGCCGCGCAATATCGTGGCGAGGATCAGAAGGGCCAGCCCTTCGACCTGACCGCCAAATCCGCGATCCAGCACAGTTCCGCCGAACCGATCGTGCAGCTGACCGACCTCTCCGCACGCGTCCAGCTGAGCGACGGCCCCGCCAACATCCACGCGGATTCGGGCGTGTACGACATGGACAGCGAGAAGGTGAAGCTGAACGGACCGCTGAACTTCACCGGTCCCAAAGGCTATGATCTGAAGACGCAGGACGCGACGGTCGATCTGAAGACGCGGCAGATGCAGAGCGGCGGCGCGGTGACGGGGACGACGTCGCAGGGGACGTTCAGCGCGAATGCGATGCACGCCGACATGGAAAACCGCGTCGTGACGCTGGACGGCAATGCGCGCTTGCGGATCGTCCCGCGACGTACGAGATAACGGTTATGCGGTTCTTCCCTCTCCTGGCCATTGCCTTGGCGACGCCTGCGATGGCGCAGACCAAGCACGATTCGACCGCGCCGATCAATTTCGATGCCGGGCATATCGAATTGCAGGACAAGGCGAACCGCGCGCTGCTGTCGGGCAATGTGGTCGTCAAGCAGGCGGAGATGACGCTGACCGCGCCGCGCATGACCGTCGCCTATACGGGCCAGGTGGTCGACGGCAGCCCGCAGGTCTCTCGGCTCGATGCGTCGGGCGGGGTCACGGTCACGCGGCCGGGCCAGGTCGCGAAGAGCCAGTACGGCGTGTACGATCTGAACAAGCGAATCGTGACGATGCTCGGCGCGGTCTCGCTGACGCAGGGCGGCAACACGGTGCGCGGCGGTCGGCTGACGATGGCGATGGATACCGGCCGCGCGGTAATCGACGGATCGTCGGTCGCGGGTGGCGCCAGTGGCGGTGCGGCGGGCGGCGTGGTGACGCAGGGCGGCGGCCGGGTCAGCGGCACCTTCTCGGTCCCCAAACGCAACAACTGAACGCACCCGGCGCAGGGACCGCCGCTGCACGCGTACGATTCACGAACATGCAGGTTTCCTGCCAACCGCGTCCGCGGTAACGAGCGGTCAGCCCTTTCACGCGAGGTCCCGTCATGGATGCCGTCACTTTGTCGCCGCGCGACGTCGCCGAACCGACCCCGGAGCCGCCGATGACGCGCGGCCTGCAGGTCGTGTCGATCGCGAAATCCTACGACAAGCGTGTCGTCCTGTCCGACGTGTCGCTGTCGGTCGGCCGCGGCGAGGTCGTGGGGCTGCTGGGACCCAACGGTGCGGGCAAGACGACCAGCTTCTATTCGGTGATGGGCCTGGTGAAGCCCGATGCGGGTCGCATCATGCTCGACGGCGAGGATATCACCGGCCTGCCGATGTACCGCCGCGCGATCCTGGGGCTCGGTTATCTGCCGCAGGAAACGTCGATCTTCCGCGGGCTGTCGATCGAGAAGAATATCCTGACCGTCCTCGAACTGTCCGAACCCGACAAGGTGGCGCGCCAGAAGAAGCTCGATACGCTGCTGGAGGAATTCGGCCTGACCCGCCTGCGCACCGCGCCCGCGATGGCGCTGTCGGGGGGCGAGCGCCGCCGCGCGGAAATCGCGCGCGCGCTGGCGGCGAGCCCGTCGATCATGCTGCTCGACGAACCCTTCGCGGGGATCGACCCGATCTCGATCGCCGACATCCGCGACCTGGTGAAGGACCTGCGACGGCGCGATATCGGCGTCCTCATTACCGATCACAATGTCCGCGAGACGCTGGAGATCGTCGACCGGGCGTACATCATCTATGACGGGCGCGTGCTGTTCGCCGGGTCGCCCGCCGAACTGGTCGCGGACGCGAACGTGCGCCGGCTGTACCTCGGCGAGACGTTTTCGCTCTAGGGTGATGGGATTGGGGCTCTCTCAATCCTCCCCGCTCCGCGGGGAGGGGGACCGCGAAGCGGTGGAGGGGGCGGGCCTCAAGGGAATCGCTCGCGGAGCGCCCCCTCCACCAGCCTGCGGCTGGTCCCCCTCCCCGTCCCGGGGAGGATTTCTGCAATGACCCTCGCCCCGCGTCTCGACCTGCGCCAGTCGCAATCGCTGGTCATGACCCCCCAGCTCCAGCAGGCGATCAAGCTGCTGGCGCTGTCCAACCAGGAGATCGAGACGTTCATCGCCGAGGAGATCGAGCGCAACCCGCTGCTCGAGGCCGGGCAGGGCGATGTGGTCAAGACTCCCGAACGCCCCGAAGCGCCCGAACCCGCGGGCGCGGACGCACTCGTCGCGGGCACCGCCCCCGCCGAACCGCTCGACCTCGACTACGCCACCGAAAGCCATCAGTCGGACAGCGCGGCGGACGGCGGCGGCGGGTTCGACGGGGCGCTGGGGGGCGGTGGCGCGGCATCGTCCGGCAGCGGCGAGGCGGTCGACCTCGATTCCTTCGCCGACACCGCAGGCAGTCTGGCGGACCATCTGATGGCGCAGGCGGGCGCGACGATCGACACCGCGGACATGGGCATCGCCGCGCATTTGATCGATCAGATCGACGAGGCGGGGTATCTGACCGCCTCGCTGCTCGACATCGCCAACCGGCTCGGCGTGCCGCTCGCGCGGGTGCAGGCGGTGCTGGCGACGGTCCAGACGTTCGACCCCACCGGCATCGGCGCGCGCGATCTCGCCGAGTGCATCGCGCTGCAGGCGAAGGAGGCGGATCGCTACGATCCCGCGATGGCGCGGCTGATCGAGCATCTCGACCTCGTCGCGCGCGGCGAACGCGCGCGGCTGAAACGCATCTGCGGAGTCGACGACGAGGATCTGGCGGACATGATCCGCGAATTGCGCGGGTACGATCCCAAACCCGGCTGCCGCATCGGCGGGGCGCCGACGCAGACCGTGATCCCCGATCTGTTCGTCGTGAAGACCCGTAGCGGCTGGGCGATCGAACTGAACGGCGCGACGCTGCCGCGCGTGCTGGTCAACCGCCGCTATCACGCCGAACTGTCGAGCGGCCCGCAGGACAAGACCGCCAAGGCGTGGCTGGGCGACATGCTCGCCAGCGCGAACTGGCTGGTGAAGGCGCTCGACCAGCGCCAGCGCACGATCGTGAAGGTCGCGACCGAGATCGTGAAGCAGCAGGAGGCGTTCTTCCTGCACGGCGTCGCGCATCTGAAACCGATGACGCTGGCGCGCGTGGCGGACGCGATCGAGATGCACGAATCGACCGTCAGCCGGGTGACGTCGAACAAATACCTGTCCTGCGCGCGTGGGCTCTACGAGCTGAAATATTTCTTCACCTCCGCGATCCAGGCCGCGGACGGCGGCGATGCGGTATCGGCGGAGGCGGTGAAGGCCGGCATCCGCGCGCTGATTGCGGCGGAGGGCGACAAGATCCTGTCCGACGACACGCTGGTCGAACTGCTGAACGCGAAGGGCTTCGACATAGCGCGGCGGACGGTGGCAAAATACCGCGAGGCGCTGGGGATCGGGAGTTCGGTGCAGCGTAGGCGGGCAAGGGCGCTGGAGGGGGCGTAGCGGGCGACCTGCCGGGGGCAAATCGCCCGCTACGCCCGGCCCGCGTAGCGGGGCGCCGAGGCACAGCAGCACTCGGACCTGCGCGAGTCGTGTCCTCTCCGCGGGCCAACCCGCTCGTGGCGAGCCCCCACCCCAACCCCTCCCCTGAACGGGAGGGGCTTCACGCCTCCACCCTTATCGTCACCCCGGCTCGAGGCCGGGGCGACGAAAGGAGGGTGGTCGATCGCAAAATGATGGCGTTATTCCACCCGGACAACTTCAGTCAGAGCCGCAATGGTGCCGGAAGGGGGAAACTACCCCCGATACCGCATCGCCACATCGCAACGCGCATACCGCCCGCCATAGTCGCGCATGATGTCGGCATCGTGCACGAACCCCGCCTTCTCGTAGAGATGGATCGCCGCCGCACAGCGCTTGCTGGTCAGCAGGTATAGCGTCTCCGCCCCCAACTCAGCGGCGCGGTCGATCATCGCGCGCAGCAGGAATGCGCCCGCCTTCTGCCCCCGTACGGTGTCCAGGACCCCCATCTTGGTCAGTTCGAACCGCCCCTCGCTTGTCTTCTGGAGCGCACAGGTGCCGACCACGCCCAACCCTTCTACCGCGACGAAGCGGATGTCGCCGCCGGGGTCGACGATGCGCGCGCGGGGGTTCTCCAGCACCTCGCGGTCGGTTGGCTCCCGTGTGAACATCGTCTGGATCCACTGCGCGTTGATGTCGTGGAATGCGGTGGCGAGGTCGTCGGTGAAGGGGAGGATGGTGAGCTGGAGCGCCATGATCGGTCGTTAGGAAGCCGATGTTCGCTAGGCAAGCGCCGCGGTGAAGCCGCGTCGTCGGTCGGGGCTGCTGGCCCCGCCGGCCGGACGCGCCTTAAGCTCGGCCGCTGCTGCGCCGCCGCCTTGCCGGCGCGTCAGTCATCCTCATCCTCGAACCCCACCAACGCCAACGCCCGCGCCTTCATCTGCCGCGTCGCGCACCAGTGCACCAGCGCCTCCTCGCGCCCATGCGTGACCCACACTTCCTTGGGCGCGATCTCGGTCAGGGTGTCGGTCAGCTCGTCCCAGTCGGCATGATCGCTGAGGATCAGCGGCAGCTCGACATTCTTCTGCCGCGCGCGCTGGCGGACCCGCATCCAGCCGCTCGCCATCGCGGTGATCGGGTCGGGCAGGCGGCGGGACCAGCGGTCGTTGAGCGCGCCCGGAGGGCACATCACGACGTGACCCTGCATCGCCGCCTTCGGGACCCCCGCGACCGGGATCAGCTCGCCCAACCGCACGCCGTGGTCCGCATACAGGTCGCACAACCGCTGCAACGCGCCGTGGATGTAGATCGGTGCCTCGTGCCCCCGCTCGCGCAGTTCGGCGATGACACGCTGCGCCTTGCCCAGCGCATAGGCGCCGACGAGCACGCAGCGATCCGGATTGGCGTGGAGCGCGGCGATCAGCTTGTCGATCTCGTCGCCGGTGTCGGGGTGGCGGAAGACGGGCAGGCCGAACGTCGCCTCGGTCACGAACACGTCGCAGGCGACGGGTTCGAACGGCGTGCAGGTCGGGTCCGCGCGGCGCTTATAGTCGCCCGATACCACCACCCGCTCGCCCCGGTAATCCAGCACGATCTGCGCCGAGCCCAGCACATGGCCCGCCGGCACGAAGCCGACGCGCACGTCGCCCATCGCGATCGTCTCGCCATACGCCACCGGATGCCCGGCTTGCGGGCCATAGCGCGCGTCCATGATCGCCAGCGTTTCTGGCGTCGCCCACACCGCTTCGTGCCCGCCGCGCGCGTGATCGGCATGGCCGTGGGTCACGAGCGCGCGGGCGCTGGGAATGGAGGGATCGATCCAAGCGTCCGCCGGCTTCACGTAGAGGCCGTGGGGATGGGGTTCGAGCCAGTCGCCTAGTCTGGGCATGGGGTCGGCTCGCAACGAAGGGTGGAGGAACCGGCGACCATATCCCCCTCCCCGGCGAAGGCCGGAGCGCAATGGCGCCGATCTTCGTAACGACGTGCATGGCGCGCCACTATCGTCTGGCCATTGGGCCCCGGCCTTCGCCGGGGAGGGGGTAAGAGAGCGTGGTCTGCCGTCATCACCGCGCCCGCCCCACCCGCACGGTCGCTAAGATCGCATCCATCCGCGCCGCCGCCGCAGCTTGCTTCGTCGCAGTCCCCGGCAACGGGTCCGCCGCCTTCACCGAATAGGTCACCCGGTCGATCGCATAGCATACTCCGTCCACCACCGTCCGCAGGTCGGTCGCCACGATCCCCTGGCTCATCCCCGCATCGCCGTTGCGGTATGCGGTCCAGCGATGCCCGCCGAGCATCCTGTCGGGCAACCGCTTGCCGCCATCGCCGAGCGCGCCCGTCGTGCCGCAATGCGCGACCACGCCCGCATCGCGGCTCAGGCCGATCTGGACGAGTTCGGTCACGACTCCCGGTCCGCCGGCCGGCCGGGCATCCTGCGAGAAGCGCACGACGCCCGTCCCCGGACCGACCGCAGCGCCGTTCCAGGACAGGTGCCACCCCGCCGCCATCAGCGATCGGCCGCCGAACGCGTGGCCCGGCGCCAGTCCCGCGGGATACCGCAACTCCACCAGTCCGCCCGCGCCGACATAGGACCGCTGTACCGGTGCGGCGCTCGCGGCGGCGGCGAGGGCGATCAGCGGAAGCGCGAAGCGGGCGGGGAGCATCCTGTTCTCCATGATCCGGTCAACGACCCAGCTCCGCACAGGCTCCATGGCAGGCGCCCGCAACGTCCCCCATATGGGAGACGATGCGCGTGAACCGTCCGTGAGCGACCAGCCCCCGATCCTGCCCCCGGCCCTCGCCGGCTGGTTCGCCGCGCGTGGCTGGCACCCGCGGCGGCATCAGATCGATATGGTCCGAGAAGCGCAAGCCGGCCGCCACGCGCTGCTCGTCGCGACGACGGGCGCGGGCAAGACGCTCAGCGGCTTCCTGCCGACGCTGATCGACCTGATCGATACGCCGACGCAAGGGCTGCACACGCTCTACGTCTCGCCCTTGAAGGCGCTCGCGGTCGACATCCAGCGCAACCTGCTCGGCCCCACCGAGGAGATGGGCCTCGACCTGCGCGTCGAGACGCGCACCGGCGATACGCCGTCGGATCGCAAGGCGCGGCAGCGGATCAAGCCGCCGCAGATCCTGCTGACCACGCCCGAATCGCTGTCGCTGCTGCTGAGCTATCCCGACAGTTTCACGATGTTCGCGGGGCTGAAGACGATCGTCGTCGACGAGGTCCACGCCTTCGCGACCGGCAAGCGCGGCGACCTGCTCAACCTGTGCATGGCCCGCCTCCAGCGGATCGCGCCATCCCTACGCCGCGTCGCGCTGTCGGCGACCGTCGCCGATCCCGACGGGTACCGCGCCTGGCTCGCCCCCGATGGCGATATCGACGCGGTGGCGCTGGTGCAGGGCGAGCCCGGCGCGCCGCCCGACATCGCCATCCTCCTGCCCGAGGGCCGCGTGCCCTGGTCGGGGCATTCGGGACGCTATGCCGCCGAGCAGGTCATGGCGGAGATCGAGACGCACAAGACGACGATCGTCTTCTGCAACACGCGGAGCCTGTGCGAGCTGATCTTCCAGGACCTGTGGAAGGTGAACGCGATGTCGTTGCCGATCGGCGTCCACCACGGGTCGCTGAGTCTCGAGGCGCGGCGCAAGGTGGAGGGGGCGATGGCGGCGGGCCGGCTGCGCGCGCTGGTCGCGACCGCCAGCCTCGATCTCGGCGTCGACTGGGGCGATGTCGACTGCGTCATCCAGATGGGCGCCCCCAAGGGATCGAGCCGCCTGCTCCAGCGCATCGGGCGGTCGAACCACCGGCTCGACGAATCGTCCGAGGCTATCCTCGTGCCCGGCAACCGGTTCGAATATCTCGAAGCCCGGGCTGCGCTCGACGCGGTGGAGGCGGGAGAACTGGATCCGGACATCTTCCTCATGGGTTCGCTCGACGTCCTCGCGCAGCATGTCATGGCCTGCGCCTGCGCCGCACCGTTCGACCAGGCGGCGCTGCTCGACGAGATACGCGGCGCGCTCCCTTATTCCGCGCTCACCGACGATGCGTTCAACCGCGTCCTCGGCTTCATCCGCGACGGCGGCTACAGCCTGAAGGCGTATGAACGGTTCAAGCGGCTGACCCAGGACGCCGACGGTACCTGGCGCGTCAGCCATCCGAAATTCACGACCCAGCACCGATTGAACGCCGGCATCATCGTCGAGGCGACGATGCTGACCGTCCGCTTCAGGAACGGCCGGTCGCTCGGCAAGGTGGAGGAAGGGTTCGCCGCCAGCCTCAGCCACGGCGACACCTTCTTCTTCGCCGGCCTCAGCCTGGAGGTCGAGAAGATCGACACCGAGGACCTGATCGTCCGCGCGACCAGCCGGCCGGCGCGTATCCCGACCTATGGCGGCAGCCGGATGCCGCTGTCCACCAGCCTCGCCGACCGAGTCCGCCATTTCCTGGCGGAGCCCGGCGAATGGGCGCGCTTTCCCGACGATGTGCGCGAATGGCTGGACTATCAGCGCGTCCGCTCCGCGCTGCCCGCGCCCGACCAGCTGCTGGTCGAGACCTTCCCGCGCGAGGGGCGCAACTACATGGTCGCGTACAGCTTCGAAGGGTGGAACGCGCACCAGTCGCTCGGCATGCTGATCACGCGGCGGATGGAGACGCTGGGGCTGAAACCGCTGGGCTTCGTCGCCAACGACTATGCGATCGCGACCTATTCGATCGAGAAGGTGACCGATCCCGCGGCGTTGTTCTCCGCCGACATATTGGAACATGAATTCGTCGACTGGGTGCAGCAGTCGCACCTGCTCAAACGCGCGTTCCGCGAGGTCGCGGTGATCGGCGGGCTGGTGGAGCGCCAGCATCCCGGCAAGCGCAAGACGGGGCGGCAGGTGACCTTCTCGACCGACCTGATCTACGACGTGCTGCGCCGTTACGAGCCCGGGCACTTGCTGCTGGAGGCGGCATGGGCGGATGCGCGCGCGAAGATGACCGATGTCGGACGCCTCGCGGGGCTGCTCGACCGCGCCGCGGCGACGATGCTGCATGTCGATCTGGACCGGGTTACGCCGCTGGCCGTGCCCGTGCTGACGCTGATCGGGCGCGAGAAGGTAGCGACGGGGTCGTCGGACGATGCGCTGCTGGTCGAGGCCGAGGCGCTGGCGGCGGAGGCGATGCGCCTGGATTGAGGGAGGCTCCGTTACCTCGGGGCCGGCGCGTCGGTTGGCGTGTCCGACCTCCTCGCCGTGATGCCGGAGCGAGCGCGGCATGACGGAAAGGCGGGGGGAGAAACCGCTGTCCTACACACCGCGTTCGCGTGACTCACCGTAGCAGGGGGAAGCGTCGCGGATATCGCGGGGGAGGCAAAACCTGGAATGCGCGGGAACGTCCGTCTCAAACCGCGGCCAGCACCCCCGTCGCGATCACGGGGCCGGTCGGCGCGTCGCCCGGTGCGCCGCCGGCGGGTTCGACCGAGATGGCGAGCGTCACGCCCGATCCCATCTTCGCGCGCGCCCCGGTCGACAGGTCGATCGTGGTGGCACGGACCGCGAGCAGGCCGAGCGCATGCGGCACGCCGTCGCCGCCGATCATCCACAGCTCGTTGACCTTGCTGCCCGCCTGGGTCGGCGCGGCGGCGATCCGGATCGATCCGACCGCAGGGTCGTAGGCCGCGGCGATCGGCGCCTTCGCATCGCCAAGCGACGCGACGAGCATCGGCCGCGCTGCCGGTTCCGCGGCGACGGGCACCGGCTGCGACACGGACGGCGGCGGGGGTGCGAGCGGACGGACCAGGATCATCACGAGCAGCACCGCGGCGATCGCGCTGGCGACGATCGCGATGCCCGGCCAGGGCATCCGCGACCGGCGACCGATGACGGGACCGCCCAGGCTTTCGTCGATCCGGTCGACCAGCCCCTCGGGCGCGTCGACGCCGGGCCACAGATCGAACAATTGCGCGAAATGGAGCCGCCACGCCTCGACGTCGCGCGCGAATGCCGGCTCCGCCAGCACGCGGCGCAGCGCGGCGGCGCGTTCGCGTCCGTCGAGCAGCCCGAGCGCCAGTTCGGCCGCGGTCATGTCGCCCGGTTCGGACCCGCCGTTTTCGGTGTCGAGTGCGTCATCCATGATCGAGGCACTCCTTCAATCGCGCGAGCCCGCGCCGGACCCAGCTCTTCATCGTGCCCAGCGGCACGTTCGCCCGGTCGGCGAGGTCGGCATAGGTCACGCCGTCGAAAAACGCGGTGCGGATCGCGGTCCGCTGCCGCTCGTCCAGCGCTTGCAGGCACATCGCCAGCCGATGGCTCGATTCGCTCGACAGCAGCATCTGTTCCGCGTCCGGCGCGTCGTCGGCGATGTCGGGCGCGCCGTCGAGCGGATCGGTCCGGCGGATGCCCTGCGCACGCCGCCAGTCGATCGCCCGGTTGCGCGCGATCGTGGCGAGCCAGGTGATCGGGCTCGCCCGGCCCGGCTCCCACGCGCCCGCGCGGCGCCAGATGGTGAGATAGACTTCGTGCAACACATCCTCTGCGGCCTGGCGTTCACCGCAGATACGAAGACAGATGCCGAATAGCTTCGATTGAGTCAGGACATACAGGTCGCGAAAGGCACCGCGATCCTCGCTGCCGGTCTTGACCAACGCATCGGCCAGTCGCGCACGCGCTGCATCGGCATCGGTCTGGCGCGTGCTCACGATCGCGTTCTAGCGGGTCGTCGGGCATCGGCCAAGCGGTGATGGGTGGCCTTCGCGGCTGCGTATGGGTACAGGGTGATCCATGCGTATCGCTATCGCTTCCGATCACGCCGCCGTGGCGCTGAAGACCGTCCTCGTCGCCTGGCTCACGGACGCGGGACACGTGCCCGTCGATCTGGGCACGCACGGCACCGCCTCCGTCGACTATCCCGATTACGGCGTCGCGATCGCCGATGCGCTGGCCGACGGGCGCGCCGATCGCGGCATCGCCCTCTGCGGCTCCGGTATCGGCATCGCGATCGCCGCCAATCGCAATCCGGCGTGCCGCTGCGCGCAAGTTTCCGAACCGCTGTCCGCACAGCTGGCGCGCAGCCACAACGACGCCAATTGCATCGCGATCGGCGCGCGGCTGGTCGGCGAGGAAATGGCCAAGGCGTGCGTCGCGGCGTTCCTTTCGACCGATTTCCTCGGCGGTCGCCACGCGCCCCGTGTCGACAAACTCTCCATGAAGGTCCCCGCATGAGCACCCAGCCCATCCCGATCCGCCCCGACCTGCACGATGTCCAGCCGGATGGTTTCTTCACCCGCGGCCTTGCGGCGGCGGACGCGGCGGTGTTCGCCGGGGTCGCGGACGAGCTGGAGCGCGAGCAGACGCAGATCGAGCTGATCGCGTCGGAGAATATCGTGTCGAAGGCGGTGATGGAGGCGCAAGGGTCGGTCTTCACCAACAAATATGCCGAAGGCTATCCGGGCAAGCGCTATTATCAGGGCTGCGCGCCGTCCGACGCGGTCGAGACGCTGGCGATCGAGCGCGCCAAGCAGATCTTCGGCTGCGGCTTCGCCAACGTCCAGCCGCATTCGGGTGCGCAGGCGAACGGCGCGGTGATGCTGGCGCTGGTGAAGCCGGGCGAGACGATCCTGGGCATGAGCCTGGACGCCGGCGGCCACCTGACGCACGGGGCGCGCGCGGCGATGTCGGGCAAGTGGTTCGATGCGGTGCAGTACGGCGTCGATCCGGTCACGCACCTGATCGACTATGCGCAGGTCGAGGCGCTTGCGGTGGAGCATAAGCCGAAGCTCATCATCGCGGGCGGCTCCGCCTATCCGCGCCAGATCGACTTCGCGAAGTTCCGCGCAATCGCGGACAAGGTCGGCGCGTATTTCATGGTCGACATGGCGCATTTCGCGGGCATCGTCGCCGCCGGGCTGCACCCGACGCCGTTCGGCCATGCGCATGTCGTGACGACGACCACGCACAAGACGTTGCGGGGGCCTCGTGGCGGCATGATTCTGACCGACGACGAGGCGCTGGCGAAGAAGCTCAATTCCGCGGTCTTCCCCGGCCTCCAGGGTGGCCCGCTGATGCACGTCATCGCCGCCAAGGCGGTCGCGTTCGGCGAGGCGCTGCAGCCCGATTACAAGAGCTACATCGCGGCCGTGGTCGAGAATGCGAAGACGCTGGCCGCGACGTTGAAGGAACGCGGCGCGGACCTGGTATCGGGGGGCACCGATACGCATCTGGCGCTCGTCGACCTCACCCCGCTCGGCGTCACCGGCCGCGATGCGGACGAGGCGCTGGAGCGTGCGGGCATCACCTGCAACAAGAACGGCATCCCCAACGATCCGCTGCCGCCGGTGAAGACCAGCGGCATCCGCGTCGGCAGCCCGGCAGGCACCACGCGCGGGTTCGGCCCGGCGGAGTTCCGCGAGATCGGCCATATGGTCGCAGACGTGCTGGACGGTCTCGCCGAAAAGGGCGAGCACGGGGACCCTGCGGTCGAGGCGGACGTTCGGACCCGAGTGCGGGCCCTGTGCGCGCGCTTCCCCATCTATCAAGGATGAATGTCATGTCGATCAAGGACGTTCCCGGCGAGATCAAACGCGACCCGAAGCTCGGCAAAAGCATGGCCAAATGGGGGGCGCTGGGCGCGGTCGTCGCGATCCCCTTGCCGTTCGTGGGTCCGATCCTCGGTGCCGCCGTCGGCGCGAGCTATGCCTATTACAAGGCCAAGAAGCAGGACTGATGCGCTGCCCCTTTTGCGGCCATGAAGACAGCCAGGTAAAGGACAGTCGCCCCACCGAGGACGCCGCCGCGATCCGGCGGCGTCGCCAGTGCGAGGGCTGTGCCGCGCGGTTCACCACGTTCGAGCGGATCCAGCTGCGCGACCTGATCGTCCTGAAATCGGAGGATCGGCGCGAGCCGTTCGATCGCGAGAAATTGCTGCGATCGGTCTCGATCGCCACGCGCAAGCGGCCGATCGACGCGATCCGGATCGAGAAGCTGGTGTCCGGCATCCAGCGTCGCCTGGAAACGCTGGGCGAGGGCGAGGTGACGTCGCAGCGGATCGGCGAGATGGTGATGGAGGGGCTGAAGGGCCTCGATTCGGTCGCCTATATCCGCTTCGCCAGCGTCTACCGCGACTTCAGCGAGGCGCGCGATTTCGAGGAGTTCGCCGGTTCGGTCGAGGAGATCGGTCGCCAATGACCGATGGCCCGACCGATGATTTGCGCGACCCCGGCCCCCTCGCCCCGCAACCCGTCATCGTCCTGGTCCGGCCGCAACTGGCGGAGAATATCGGCAAGGCGGCGCGCGCGATGCTGAATTTCGGGCTGACCGAGCTACGGCTCGTCGCCCCGCGCGACGGCTGGCCCAACCCCGCCGCCGCGCCGGCATCGAGCGGCGCCGATCGGGTGCTGGCGGAGGCCGGGCTTTACCCCGATCTCGCGTCGGCGATCGCGGATTGCCCCAATGTCTATGCGACCACAGTGCGCAAACGCGGCGTGACCAAGCCGGTGGTGACACCCGAACAGGCGGCACGCGACATCCATGCGAGTCCCGCGCGCACCGCGATCCTGTTCGGTCCCGAGCGGTCCGGGCTGGAGACCGACGACGTCGCGGTCGCGCGGTCGATCATCACGGTGCCGATCAACCCGCAATTCGGATCGCTGAACCTCGCCCAGGCGGTGATCCTGGTCGCGTATGAATGGTCCAAGCACATCGCCCTCGCGCAGCCGCCCGAAACCGAATTACCGCCCCCCGCGCCCCAGGAGGAGCTGGACGGCATGATCGCGCAACTCGACGCGATGTTGTCGGAGACGGGCTATTTCTTTCCCCCGGACCGTGCGGTCAGCACCCGGCGCACCCTGCGCACGCTGCTGACGAAACCCGCATGGTCGAGCCAGGAAGTGCGGACCATGCGCGGCGTGCTGTCGACGCTCGACCGGCCCCGGACGCGGCGGTGAGCGGCTTAGCGTCCGTTTCGCTCGAACAGCGATGATGTTCTACCGCGAAAGCGGGAGCCCAGGGTCATGCAGGACGACGCTTGTGGCCCTTGGGCCCCCGCTTTCGCGGGGGAACGGAAGGCTCGAACGCACGGTCAGTCCCGCGCGTCGAACGCGGCGAGTTCGTACGCGATCGACGCCTCGACCAGTCGGTCCCAAAGCGCTGCGATCGGCGCCTCGGGCAGCCCCGCCGCCGTCGCCGCGGCCACCGCATTGGCGATGACCTCGCGCTTGCGGGCTTCGTCGCGGACGGCACCGCGATCCGGTTTGATCCGCGCCGCCGCGTCCATGTAGCCGAACCGGTGGACCAGCAGCGCGACCAGTTCACGGTCGACCTGATCGACGCCGGCGCGGACCTGTGTCATCGAGGTGCAATCGGGGCCGGGAATGCGATCGGTCATGCCGCCTGATAATCGAGCGGGCGATGCTGTCTAGCCTCCCTCCCCGTTCGGCGCGGTCGCTTGCGGGCGATCGCGCTTGCAGGACAGTCATGCTGTCGATAATCGGAGGGCATCCGCGCAGGTCTGGCGATCGCACGGATATCCATATGTTCGGGAGTTTCGATATGCGGTCTTTCACTTTCGTCGCACTGGCCGTCGCCGCGCTGGTCGCATCGCCGACGCTCGCCAAGGACAAGAAGCCCGTCGATCCGAACAAGAAAATCTGCCGACAGAGTGAAGTCACCGGATCGATCATGATGGGCAAGTCGGTCTGCCACACCGCCGCCGAATGGGCGCAGGTCGATCGGCAGAACGCATCCGATTCGGAAAGCGCGCGCGCGATTCTCCACCGTGGCAGCGTTGGCGCCCACTGATCCCGCCCGGCCGAGGTTGACCTTCGCGGCCTCTTCTGCCAAAGGCCGCGGCTTCGCGAATGGCTCCGCACCCCGGTGAAGCGGCAGCCCTGCCGACCGAAAGGTCTCAGCAGGCGACGACCGGGAATGACCCGCTCCAGCAATGGGGCGGGTTCGTCATTGGCACTTGCAAGGAATATCATATGTCGAAGCGCAACAGCGCCAAGTACAAGCTCGACCGTCGCATGGGCGAGAACATCTGGGGTCGCCCGAAGAGCCCGGTCAACAAGCGCGAATATGGCCCCGGCCAGCATGGCCAGCGCCGCAAGGGCAAGGTCAGCGATTTCGGCATCCAGCTGCGCGCCAAGCAGAAACTCAAGGGCTATTACGGCGACGTGACCGAAAAGCAGTTCCGCGCCTGCTACCATGAGGCCGCCCGCATGAAGGGCGACACCAGCCAGAACCTGATCGGCCTGCTCGAGCAGCGTCTCGACATGATCGTCTACCGCGCGAAGTTCGCGCCGACCGTGTTCGCCGCACGCCAGTTGGTCAGCCACGGCCACATCCGCGTCGACGGCGTGAAGTGCAACATCGCCTCGCGCCGCGTGTTCGCGGGGCAGGAGATTTCGCTGGGCACGAAGGCGCAGGAAATGGCGCTGGTCATGGAAGCGCAGGGCCTCGCCGAGCGCGAGATCCCCGATTACGTCGCGCCCGACGGCAACACGAAGATCACCTTCACCCGCGTGCCGACGCTGGACGAGGTGCCGTATCCGGTGAAGATGGAACCGAACCTGGTCGTGGAATTCTATTCGCGCTAACGCGGAATAGAACGCGACGACCGGCCGGCGGTGCCCACACCGACCGAGGACGCGGGCTTCGCTCGCGGCACTGCCAGCCAGCAGAAAAGGGGCGGCCCATCGGGGCCGCCCCTTTTCGTATCATTTGATCCCCATGTTCGCCCGCAGGAAGCCGTCCGTCTTGTCGAGCATGGCGGTGCGCGCCGCGCTGTCGTCGAGCTGGTGATCGAGCCCCTTGAACTCGACGAACTCCACCGGCTTGCCGGCACGGCGTAGCCGGCCGGCCATCAGGCGCGACTCGCCGATGCCGACATTCTGGTCCTTGTCGCCGTGGAACATCAGCACCGGTGCCTTGAACCGCGCGGCGTTCTGCGCGGGGGAGCCTTCGCGGATATGCGGTCCCTTGCCGATGAACGCGTCGACCAGTTTGAAGTCGTTATAATTGTCGTGTTCATGCCGCAGCGTCTCGAGGTCGGTGACCGGTGCCACCGCCACGATCGCCTTGAACAGGTCGGGATCCAGCATCGCCGACTGCAGCGCGGCATAGCCGCCATAGGACCAGCCGACGATCGCGAGCTTGTCCGGCGCGGCGATGCCCTCCTTCACCAGCCAGCGGCCGCCGTCATTGACGTCCCCGATCGCGATCTTCCACGATTTGAAGCCGTTCTGCTGGAACCACGCATTGCCATAGCCCGTGGAGCCGCGGAAATTAGGCTGCAGCACGACATAGCCGCGGGCGGCGAAGAACTGGGCGAGCCAGTCGAAACCCCATTCGTCGCGGTCGCCCGGTCCCCCGTGCGGCATGACGATCGCCGGCAGGTTCTTTACCACCCCCGTCACCGGGACGGTCAGATAGGCGGGGATCTTCGTGCCGTCGGCGGCCGGAAAGGTGATCGCCTTGACCGGCGCCAGCGTCGTATTCAGGAGATCGGGCCGAACCTCGATGAGCGTGTCGAGATGACGCGTCTTCTTGTTGAAGATCATGTAACGGCCCGGATCGACGTCGCTGCCCGCCCACAGGAGGAGCTTGCCCTCGTCGGCGCTCGCATCCACGAAACGCACCAGCGGTGCCCCGGGCAGCGCCTTGGACAGCGATGCCGACAGTTTCTTGAGATCGGGGTCGAAGAAATCGGTCTGGCGGCGATCGGTGACGAAACTGACGCCGACCACGCGGTGCTGCCGACCGATGCGCACGAGCCCGCCGATATCGACATCGGGCCGCGCATAGACCAAGTCCCGTTTCAGGCTGCCGTCGAGCGCCATCTTGAACAACGCGACGCGCCCGTCCTGGTTGTCGAAGCCGTAGACGACGTCGAGCGCCGGATCGACCGCATAGGGATCGAAGCCGGTTTCGCTTTGGGAATCGTCGACGACCGTACTGAGCGGTAGCCATTTGTCGCTGCCGCTCTTGCGGTAGAGATAGCGGATTTGCGTTTTGTCATAGCCTTCGGCCGTCTTGGGCCGGATCCCGATGATCCGCACGGTGCCGCGACCGTCGGTGATATATTCCTTCGCATCCGCCTTCGGCGGTTCGACGATCTTGCGGCGAAGCGTTAGGGGATCGACCCGCTCCACCCCGATCCCCGGATGCGTCATCGACCCGGTCTCTTCGACGAACTGACGCGTCATCAGCACCGTGCCGCCGTTCGCATCGCCCTGCCAGTCGATCACATGGCCGCCGTTCTGCATCGGTCCGGTCGTCGCGTCGCTGACCCTTGCGGTCAGCACTTTCATGCCCGTCCCATCGGCGGCGACGGTGATGAGGCGATCGAACGCCATCATGTCGGTCGCCTTGCCCCTGGTGAAGCTGAGACCGCAGATCAGCTGTGCGTTGGTCGCCCATTGGCAGTAATCGAGCTGTTCGGTCACCCCATCGGAGGCGAGGATCGGCTTGAGCGGTGCCGATCGATCGATCGCGATGACAACGGCGCGCGTGCCGCGCCCGGCTACCGCCAGGACGGCCACGGCATGGGTGGCATCGGGCGACAGGCTGATCTGCTGGACGAATTCGCGCGCGCCGAACGCCTTCGCGGCGTCGCTTTGCGCCTGCGCGGTGACAGCGAGCGACAACAGGACGCTGCCCGCGACCAACCGACTTTTCATTGCCGCCCCCCATGCTGACCGCTTCGATCTTACGCCAGGGCGGCGTCATCGCAAGAGCGTATGCTTGCGTCCGTTTCGTACCGCTGGCATTCGGTAATCTCTCTGTCGAGACCCGGAGCCTTGCCGATGCGCCCCATTCTTCTCCTCCCGATGCTCCTCGTCGCGAGCGCGCTATCCGCGCAGACCAAACCCGCGATTTCGGTCGAGACGCTGAAGACCGTCGACAAGGAACTGTCCTCCGACGCCTATGAAGGTCGCGCGCCGACGACGCCCGCCGAGGACAAGACCATCGCCTATATCGTCAAGCGGTTCGAGGCGGCGGGACTGAAGCCCGGGGTGCATGGCGGGTGGACGCAGGACGTGCCGATGGTCCAGATCACCGCCAGCAACGTCGCGCCGCTGACCTTCACCGGTGGCAAGACGCCGATCGCGCTGGCGTACCGGACGCAGATGGTCGCCGGCACCTACCGCGTCGTGCCGCGGATCGCGGTGACGGACAGCCCCGTCGTCTTCGTCGGCTACGGCATCGTCGCGCCCGAAAAGGGGTGGAACGACTATGCCGGGCTCGACGTGCACGGGAAGACCGTCATCATCCTGGTCAACGATCCCGACTGGCAGTCGACGAGCCGCGAGGGGCTCTTCGAAGGGCGCGCGATGACCTATTACGGCCGCTGGACCTACAAGTTCGAGGAGGCGGCGCGGCAGGGGGCGACGGCGGCGATCATCGTCCACGATACCGAACCCGCCGCCTATCCGTTCGCGGTCGTGCAATCCTCCTGGACGGGCCCGCAGCTCGAACTGGACGTGACGGGCGATCATATGGATCAATCGAAGGTGATCGGCTGGATCCAGAAGGCGGATGCCACCGCGTTGTTCGCGAGCGCCGGTCAGGACTTCGCGGCGCTTTCGGAGGCGGCTAAGCACAAGGGTTTCAAGGCGGTCCCGCTCAGCGTCGCGATGTCGACCAGCTTCGACAATGCCATCCGGCGGCAGGCGTCGAAGAACGTCATCGGCGTGCTGCCCGGCACCGCCGCTCCGAACGACTATGTCCTCTACAGCGCGCATTGGGACCATCTGGGGCACTGCACGCCGGTGAAGGGCGACGGCATCTGCAACGGCGCGCTGGACAATGCCAGCGGGGTCGCGGGGCTCGTCGCACTGGCCGAGGCGCAGCAAAAGGCGGGGCCGGCGAAGCGGTCGATCGCGTTTCTGGCGGTGACGGCGGAGGAATCCGGGCTGCTGGGGTCGCGTTACTATGCGGAGCATCCCGTCTATCCGCTAGCCCATACGGTCGGCGGGGTGAACATGGACGTGCTGAACGTGAACGGCCGCGCCCGCGATTTCGTGATCACCGGGGCGGGCAAGTCCGAGATCGAGGATCTGGTGAAGCCGATCGTCGCCGCCGAGGGCCGCACGATCAGCCCCGAGGCGAACCCCGAACGCGGCGGCTATTACCGGTCGGACCATTTCAGCTTTGCGAAGCTCGGCGTGCCGATGCTCGACGGGGGATCGGGCGAGGATCTGGTCGTCGGCGGCAAGGCGGCGGGGCATGCCGCGAACGAGGATTATGTCGCGCACCGCTATCACAAGCCGCAGGACGAATATGATCCGGCCTGGGACTGGTCGGGCGCGGTCGCCGATCTCGACTTGTATTACGCACTCGGCCGCAAGCTGGCGGACGACACGAACCTGTGGCCGAACTGGTACAAGACCGCCGAATTCCGCGGCATCCGCGATCGTTCGCGGGCATCCGGCGCGGCGCAGTGAAGCCGCCTCCCGCCGAATGGGCGCATCATAAGGCGGTGTGGATCGGTTTTCCGAGCCATCCCGAACTGTGGCAGGACGATCTCGAGCCGGCCCGCACCGAAGTCGTCGCCTTCGCTCGCGCCGTCCATGCCGACGGCCGTGGCGAGAAGGTCCTGCTGGTCGTCGCGGACGACGAGGCGGCGGTGGCGGCGCGGACGATGGCGGGCGATTTCGCGAGCGTGGTCGTCGAGCCGTTCGGCGACATCTGGCTGCGCGACACCGCGCCGATCGTGATGGCGGACGGCAGCGTGCGGGATTTCATGTTCAACGGCTGGGGCGGGAAATACGACCTGCCGGGCGACGACAGCATCGGCGAGCGGCTGGCACAGGGTCGGCGCAAGCGCGTGGTGTCGTGCGACTGGGTGCTGGAGGGCGGCGCGATCGACGGCGACGGTTCCGGTGCGGTCGTCACCACCGAGCAATGCCTGCTCAACCCCAATCGCAATCCGACCCTGTCGCGCGACGAGATAGAGGCGCGGCTGCGCGACGATCTCGGGTTCGAACAGATCGTCTGGCTGGGCGAGGGGCTGCACAACGACCATACCGACGGCCATGTCGACAATCTGGCGCGGTTCGTCGGACCGGGCCGGGTGGCGATTCCCGTCGGTGCGGACAACGACCCCAATTGGCTGGTCTATCAGCGCGCCGCCGCCGCCGCCCGCGCCGCCGGGCTGGAGGTCGTCCCCGTCCCGTCGCCTGGCCGGGTGATGCGTGGCGAGGAGATCGTGCCGGCCAGCTACATGAACTTCTACATCGGCAATGCGGCGGTGGTCGTGCCGATGTACGGCGCGGCGGACGACGAGGCCGCGGTGGTCGCGTTCCAGGCGATCTTCCCCGATCGCCACGTGGTCGGGCTGCACGCGGATCATATCCTGACGGGTGGCGGCAGCTTCCACTGCATCTCGCAGCAGATCCCGGGGTAGCGGGCCATGACCGCGGGCCCTATCTGCGCCCCATGACCCAGATCACCGTCGCCGCGCTGCAATTGGGCTTCACGCCCGATATCGACCGCAACATCGCCGCCGTCTCGCGCCTCGCCAAGGAAGCGGCGGCGAAGGGCGCGCAGGTCATCCTGCCGCCCGAGTTGTTCGAGGGCGAATATTTCTGCCGGGTCGAGGACGAGGGGCTGTTCGCGAACGCCGCGCCGGCCGCCGAGCACAAGGCGGTGCTGGCGATGCAGGCGCTGGCCGAGGCGCTGAAGGTCACCATTCCGACCAGCTTCTTCGAGGCGGACGGGCCGCATCATTACAACAGCCTGGCGATGATCGGCCCCGATGGCGAGATCCAGGGCGTCTATCGCAAGAGCCACATTCCCGACGGCCCCGGTTACGAGGAGAAATTCTATTTCCGCCCCGGCAACACCGGGTTCAAGGTCTGGAAGGGGGCGGGCACCACGCTGGGCGTCGGGGTGTGCTGGGACCAATGGTACCCCGAGACGGCCCGCGCCATGATGCTGATGGGGGCGGAGATCCTGTTCTACCCGACCGCGATCGGCAGCGAGCCGCACGATACTTCGCTCGACACCGCGCGGTTGTGGCGGCGGGCGATGGTGGGACATGCGGTTAGCAACGTCGTGCCGATCGTCGCCGCCAACCGCGTGGGTACCGAGCACGGCCAGACCTTCTACGGCACCAGCTTCATCTGCGACGAGCGTGGCGACATCCTGGCGGAACTGGGCCGCGAGGACGAAGGCGTCATCACCGCGACGATCGACCTGGACATCGTGAAGCGCCACCGCGCCGCGTTCGGGTTCTTCCGCGACCGGCGGCCGGAGCTATACGGGCGGCTGGTGGAGGATATCTGATTCCCGTTCTCCTGCGAACGCAGGAGCGCAGGGCAACGAAGCGCGCCGCTTGCGACCCCGGGTTCCTGCGTTCGCGGGAACACGGGAAGCCCCTACCCCGCATAGGCCTTCACCAGGTCGAACAGATAATCCCGCCCCTCATACAAGGACTTGACCGGAATCCGCTCGTTCAGCCCGTGGATGCCATCCAAATCCTTGTCGAGGAAGATCCCCGGCGCGCCATAGACCGGGATGCCGATCGCCTCGAAGAAGATGCCGTCGGTCGCCCCCGTCGACATCACGGGCACGAGGGGCACGCCGGGGAAATGCTTGGCCGCCACCGCCTTGGCCGGTCCCACGATCTTGGGATCGAGCGTGGGCGGGATCGCGGTCGGTCGGATCGGGGCATTCGCGGTCACCGTCACCTTCGGCCCCGCCAGTCGCTTGAGGACGGCGAGCGTCGCGTCGACGGTCTCGCCCGGGAAGATCCGGCAATTGACGTTCGCGGTCGCGCGCTGCGGCAAGGCGTTTTCGGCATGGCCGGCGCTCAGCAGCGTCGCGACGCAGGTGGTGCGCAGCGTCGAGTGCAGCCCCTTGTCGCTGCTGACGATCCTGTCCGCCGCCTTGTCGTTCGGATTCGCGAGCAGCGCGCGGATCGCGTCGGCCATCGGCTTGGGGCTCGCCGCCGCGGTCGCCAAGAAGGTGGCGCGCGTCGTGTCGGTGAAGCGAACCGGGAATTCATACCCCTTCACCGCCTCCAGCGCGTCGGCGATCTCGTAGATCGCGTTCGCGGGCGTCGGTTGCGAGCTGTGCCCGCCCGGGTTGGTCGCGGTGAAGGTATAATTCTGCGCCGCCTTCTCGCCGACCTGGATCGCCAGCACCTCGCGCTTGCCGTCGTCGGTCAGCCGCCCCCCGCCGCCTTCGTTCAAGGCGAATTCGGCGGCGATCAGGTCGGGCCTGTTCTTCGCCAGCCATTCCGCGCCGTCGAACGCGAAGGTCGTCTCCTCGCCGCAGGTCAGCGCCAGCTTGATCGTGCGCTTGGGCACATAATGCGACTGCTTGAACCGGATCATCGTATCCGCCCACACCGCCGCCATCGCCTTGTCGTCGACGGTGCCGCGGCCGTAATAATAGCCGTTTTCCTCGACCAGCTTGAACGGATCGCGCTGCCAGTCCTCGCGCTTGGCCTCCACCACGTCGAGATGCGCGAGCAGCAGCATCGGCTTCAGCGTCGGATCGCTGCCCGGCAGGATCGCGACCAGCCCGCCGTCCTTCGGGTGATCGGGTACCGAAAAGGGGATGTTGTCGCGCGCGGGATAGCCCGCATCG
>CAXTVB010000001.1:44475-52190 GCA_964247555.1 uncultured Sphingomonas sp.
GCGCCGCCGCCTGCGTACAGCTGCCGACCGACAGCGACGTATTGGTCTCGACGAGCTGCTTGTAGAGCCCGAAGAACGCCTGCTGGTCGGGGCGGCTCTGCGCCGACGCCGCCACCGGCACCGCGACCATCGCCGCCGTCGCCATATATGCCGTCAACCGTCCGATCATCTTCGTCCCCTTTTGTCCCGATCGGAATAGAGCGCGATTCGATAGCCGGTTGCAACCGGCTAGAGCGCGGGCCCCGGCACCGCGCCGCGCGCCATGCCGCGCGGCAATTCGAAGCGGATTTCGCGGTTGGCGAAATCGATCTGCACCCGGCGGAACAGCCGCAGCACGTCCATGCCCAGCATCAGTGCGGGCCGCGTCGTCAGCCCGAAGCGGCGGAACGGCGGCACGTCGGAAAAGGCGATGCGGACATTGGCCATGTCGACGCTGCCGATGTTGAGCCGGTCGACCGCATAGGCGTCGGCGGTCAAGGTCTGCCCCGTCGCCGACACGACCGACAGGGGGCCGAGCGGCAGCGGCGGCTTGGTCATCGCCGCCAGCAGCGCGTGATTGCCGATCGACACCGGCGATCCGGTATCGATGATCACCGCGATCCGGACGCCGCGCCAATGCGCGTCGGTGACGATCAGTTGCCCGTAAAGCGATTTCGCGACCACGACGATCTCGTCCGGCGCGGCGGAGATATGCATCGCGCGGGCTCGCGACGGGCGCAGCGTCATGCGCGCCTGGTCGAAATCGATCGCGACGCTGTGCCCCAGCAGCGCGTCGAGCCCGAGCATGCCTAGCGCGCCGAGGTTGCGCGTCTCCAGCGCGGGTGCCGCGATCGTGCGGTGGCTGATCGTGCTGACCGATACGTTGGGCACGACGACCGTGCCGACCGTCGTCGTGCCCGTCATCGCCGTCACCCGCACGTCGCCCCCCGCGACCAGCCCCAGCACCCCCGCCAGCTCGCGCGACACCACCGTCCGCTCCGCACCGGTATCGACGATGAACGGCCACGGTCCGCGCATGCCGATCGTCACCGGCACCGTCATCCGGTCCTGCGCGTCGCCGAATGCGAGGATGCCGTCGTCGGCGAGGGGGACCGGCGCGGGGGTGGGGTTGGCGATGTGGAAGGGCAGGGCGGGCGACGCGACGACCTGCGCGGCGGCCGGCCCGGTAGCCGGCAGCGCCATCGCAGCGATCAGCGTCGGTAGCGGGCCTCTCCACCCCTTTTTCATGGACGAGAGGCTGCGCTCGATCGGGGCGGTTGGCAAGCCCGGTCCGTGCGCGCGCCGGACCCCTCCTCAAAGCATTTCCGTTCCTGGTCCCCCGACCCTCCACGGCCGAAGCCCAAGCGCGCAGGTGATCGCAACGAGGTGCGTCGCCGCACGATCCGGCCATTGGCCCTCGCCGGGGAGGCGAGATCGACGGAGCGGATCTAACGGGGGCGCGAACGCTCCCTCAGCCCTCGCTCCCCAATCCGCGCTGCATCCGCTTGCGCAAGCTCCCCGGCATCCACCGCGCCGCGAAGGCCAGTTTGAACGCCGTCTTCCCCACATAGGTATGGACCGCCTTGCCGTGCACCGCGGCCCAGGCGGCTTCCGCGACCGCCTCCGCGCTCGTCAGTTCCAGCCCGGCGCCGACCACCGTCTCGCGGATCGATCGGTTCGTGCCGCCGGCGATGCCGTCCAGCAGCGGCGTCTCGATGAAGCCGGGGATGATGTCGCGCACCTTGATGCCGTCACCATGCCATTCGCCGTCCAGCGCCTCGGTCAGCCCGCGCACCGCGAATTTGGTGGCGGAATAGGTGGCGAGCCCCGACGATCCGTAGATCGCGGACGCGGACGCGGTATTCAGCAGGCACGCGTCGCGGGTCCGCGCGAGATACGCATGCCCGATCCGCGCACCGTTCAGCACGCCGACGAGGTTGATCGCGACCGTGCGATCGATATCGTCGAAGCTCGCGCTGGCCAGCGGCCCGCCGGTGCCGATCCCCGCATTGTTGAACAGCACGTCGAGCCGTCCGCCGCTCGCCGCGGTGAACGCGTCGAGGTTCGCGGCCCACGCGTCGCGGTCGCGGACGTCCATCACATAGCGTTGCGCCATCCCGCCGCCCATCATGGTCGTCGTCTCGACCAGCCCGGCTTCGTTGACGTCCGCCACACCGACACGCCAGCCACGACTGGCGAACAGCCGCGCGGTCGCCCGGCCGATGCCCGAACCGCCGCCGGTAATGAAGATCGCCTTGATATCGCTCATCGTCCGCTCCCGTAGGCATTTGACCCTTGCGCCTGCATCCCTCATCGTCGTCGGCGATGCCAGCGCTATCCATTGCATTCCACGATCTATCCAAGCGCTATGGCGACAGGGCGGCGGTGGACGGCGTGTCCGCGACGATCGCCGGCGGCAGCTTCGTCGCACTGGTCGGCACGTCGGGATCGGGCAAGTCGACGCTCCTGAAGACGATCAACCGGCTGGTCGAACCGAGCAGCGGGCGGGTGACGATCGACGGCGTCGACGTGACGGCGGGGCCCGCGCCCGCGCTGCGGCGGCGGATCGGTTATGTCTTCCAGGGCATCGGGCTGTTCCCGCATATGACGGTGGCGGAGAATATCGGGGTCGGTCCGCGGCTGGTCGGACGGACGGTCGATACCGCCGCGCTGCTCGACCGGGTCGGCTTGCCCCGCGAAATGGGGACGCGCATGCCCGACCAATTGTCGGGCGGTCAGCGGCAGCGGGTCGGGATCGCCCGCGCGCTGGCGCCGAGCGCGAACATCTTGCTCCTCGACGAGGCGTTCGGTGCGCTCGATCCGGTGACGCGCGACGATCTCGGCCGGTCGATCCGTGCGCTGCACGACGATCTGGGGCTGACGACGATCCTGGTCACGCACGACATGGCGGAGGCGCTGTTGCTCGCCGACCGGGTGCTGGTGATGCAGGCGGGCCGCATCGTCGCGGACGAGACGCCCGCCACGCTGGCAGGTGGCGCGGGCGGCGCGGCGGCGCAGGCGCTGGTCGCGGTACCGCGCGACCAGGCGGCGCGACTGGCGGCCCTCGGCGCCACCCCGGACTCGTCCCCGGGTCCAGGGCCAAGCAGCGTCCCGCCCGCGACTCTGGATGCCGGGACGAGCCCGGCATGACGGGGGCGGGTTTCACGGAGGTCTTCGCGCGCATTCCCCCACTCCTCGCCCAGCATGTCCTGCTCGCCGGATCGGCGCTGCTGCTGGGCATCCTGATCGCGGTGCCGCTCGGCGTGGTGTCGGCGCGGCGACCCGGCGTGGCACGGATCGCGCTGGGTTTCGCCAGCCTCGTCCAGACGATCCCGTCGCTCGCGCTGCTGGCTTTGTTCTATCCGCTGCTGCTGGCGCTGTCCGCGCTGGTTGGCGGCGGCATCCCCGCGCTCGGTTTCCTGCCGTCGCTCATCGCGCTGACGCTGTACGCGCTGCTCCCGATCCTGCGCAACGCGGTGACCGGATTGCGCGGGATCGACGCCGCGGTGATCGAGGCGGCGGACGGGGTCGGGATGACGCCCTGGCAGAAGCTGCGGCTGGTCGAGGCGCCGCTGGTCGCCCCGGTGCTGATCGCGGGCATCCGCACCGCTGCGGTCTGGACGATCGGCGCGGCGACCTTGTCGACGACGGTCGGTCAGCCGTCGCTGGGCGACATGATCTTCGCCGGGCTGCAGACGCAGAACTGGACGCTGGTGCTGGCGGGCTGCATCGCCGCGGCACTGCTGGCGATGACGGTGGACGGCACGATCGGGCTGATCGAACACGGTCTGGCCAAGCGGCGCGGCGGGTTCGTGATCGCAGGCCTGGCCATCCTCGTCGCCGGGCTGGCACTCGCCACCGCGCCGCTGTGGCATCGCGCCGGCCGCAACACGATCGTCGTCGGCGCGAAGAATTTCTCGGAGCAATATATTCTCGCGCGGCTGATCGGCGACAGGCTGACCGCGGCGGGATATGACGTGCAGTACCGCGACGGGCTGGGCTCCGCGGTGATCTTCGGCGCGCTGAAGACGGGCGATGTCGACGTCTATGTCGCCTATGCCGGCACGATCTGGAGCAACGAGATGAAGCGCACGACCGTCCCGCCCCGCGGTCGGATGGTCGCGGCGATCGGCGACTGGATGCGCGCGACGTCGGGCACCCGGCTGGTCGGGCCGCTGGGTTTCGAGAACGCCTATGCCTTCGCGATGCGCGGGACCAATGCGAAGGCGAAGGGGATCGCGACGCTCGACGATCTTGCCGCCGCATCGCCGGGGCTTAAGCTCGGCAGCGACCTGGAATTCCTCGAACGCCCCGAATGGGCGGCGGTCCGCCGCGCCTATCCGATGCGTTTCGCGTCGGCGACGCCGTACAGCCCGACCTTCATGTACCAGGCGCTGGCCAGCGGGACGGTCGACGTCATCTCCGCCTTCTCGTCCGACGGGCGGATCGCGGCGGACGGGCTGACGACCCTGACCGATCCGCGCCGCGCGATCCCCGGTTACGACGCGATCCTGCTCGTCGATCCGCGGCATGCGCGCGACGAGCGGTTGATCGCGGCGTTGCGGCCATTGCTGGGGCGCATCCCGGTCGCGACGATGCAGCAGGCGAACTACCGGGTGGATCGGGGTGACGACAAACAGTCGCCGGACGCCGCGGCGCGGTGGCTGGCCGCGCAGCTGAGCCACCGGGACCGGGATAGGAATTGATCCGTTCTCCTGCGAACGCAGGAGCCCAGGATCACAAGCGGCGAGGACCGTGACCCCGGGTTCCTGCTTTCGCAGGAAAACGCCATGGGTCCGGCCCCTACCGATAGTCGCGCGTGCCGCCCTTCTGCGCGCGGACCGCGTCCACGCTCCACGGCCCCGCGCCGGCGGCGGACACATACAGGAACACGAAGCAGAACATCACCGCCAGGTCGCCACCGTTCAGCCCCGGCCAGAAGCCGTTCGGCGCGTGCCCGATGAAATAGGCGACCGCCATCTCGCCCGCACAGACGAACGCGACGATGCGCGTCCACGCCCCGATCGCGATCAGCGCGCCCCCTGCGACCTCGATGACCGCCGCCGCCATCAGCATCGCCGGCAAGGGATGCGGCACGCCGGGCTGCGGTCCGGGAAACGCCACCAGCTTCATCAGCCCGTGCTGCAGGAACAGTAGCGCGGAAACGATCCGCAGGAGCGCGAGCAGTGCGGGTTGCCAGCGAGCGGATGCGGTCATGCGTCGTCCTTTGCGCGGCATCATGCCGCCACCGTTACGACGCTAGGGGATCGGGGCCGCCGCCGCCAGTGCACGATGATTCCGATGCGTCCCCCTATCGTCATCGAACCGTCACGGCCCTGTCGCGAATTCGTCTTTTCTAGCTTTTAGGCGCCGTGCGGGGCCGGCAGCGACCGGCATTGGGGACACGAGACACATGACCGATCACCGCAAGACGCGCCTGTTGCTGGGCGTCGCGTTCTTCACCATTGCCGCCGCCGCGCCGACGATCGCATGGGGCCAGAGCGTACCCGCACGCGCGTCCACCGCCGTCGATCCCGATCCCACCGGCGGCCCGGATACGCCCGTCGATCCTTCGCAGGACATCGTCGTCACCGGCAAGACCACCCGCTCGGTCAGCCAGGTCACCGGGGTCGAGATCCAGAAGATCCTGCCCGGCATCAGCCCGCTGAAGGCGTTGCAGACCCTGCCCGGCGTGACCTTCCTGACCGCGGATCCGTGGGGCAACAACGAACAGAATATCTCGCTGTTCATCCACGGCTTCAACCAGCAGCAGCTTGGTTACACGCTCGACGGCCTGCCGCTGGGCGACCAGCAATACGGCAATTACAACGGCCTGTCGCCGCAGCGCGCGATCATCTCCGAAGACGTCGGGCGGGTGACGCTGGCGTCGGGTGCGGGCGATCTGGGCACCGCGTCGACCAGCAACCTGGGCGGGACGATCGACACCTTCTCCAGCGATCCGCGCGACGAACGCGGGCTCAGCGTCTCGCAGACCTTCGGCAGCTATTCGACCTTCCGCACCTATGCCCGGATCGACAGCGGCGATCTGGGCGACGGGACGAAGCTGTATGTCTCGGGCGTCCGCCAGTCGGCGCGTGCCTGGGACTTCAACGCGGTGCAGGGCGGGTATCAGGCGGATGCGAAGGTCGTGCATGAAGATGCGAGCGGCAAGCTGACCGCGTATTTCGCGTATTCGGACAAGGCCGAACCCAACGAGGATGCGACCGTCGTCGCCGCGACGCAGGCGTTCCAGCCCTATGTCCGCCCGATGCTGTTCCCGAACTTCACCACCGCGCAGGCCTATTATGCGGGCACCGTCGCCTATAACGGCTCGACCTATGCCGCCTCGACCAACAACTACAGCAACTATTACGGCGACGCGCAGCGTACCGACTATCTCGGCTATGTGAAATACGATTGGAAGGTCGCGGATCACGTCACCTGGTCCAACCAGGCCTATTTCCATCACGACGACGGCGTCGGCGTCATCGGCGGTCCGATCACCGCGGCGGGCTTGCCGCTGTTGTTCTCCTATTATTTCCCCGGGCCGCAGGGGCCGGGCGTCAACACCACCTCGGCGGCGAACATCGCGCGGCTGTCCCAGATCTTCGGCGGCTCCGGCCTCGCGACGCGTACCACCGAATACCGGATCGACCGCGAGGGCCTGGTCTCGACGCTGAAGCTCGATCTGGGCGCGCATCAGATCGAACTCGGCGGCTGGTACGAGCATCAGCGCTCGTCCGCCTATCGCCGCTGGTATCCGTTCGACGTGAACAACCCGTCCTCGCCCTATACGCGTCCCTTCAATTACGAAGCTCCGCTGATCACCCAATATGGCAGCCTGATCACGGTCGACGAGATCCAGACGCACATCCAGGATTCGTGGAAGATCGTGCCGCGCGTGACGATCCTGGCGGGCTTCAAGAGCACGTTCCAGATGGCGTCGCAGGCGGTGCCGGTGCAGCCGATCCCGGGCTCGTTCACCGGATCGCTGGCGCTGCCGGTCGGCAAGCTGAACACGACCAAGCCGTTCCTGCCGCAGGTCGGCGCGCTGTGGGACGTGACCGACAACGAACAGCTGTTCGCCAACGCGCAGAACAATATCCGCCAGTTCCAGACCAGCGCCGCGGCCGGGCTGTCGCCGTTCGCGCTGGGCAGCCAGTCGCTGTTCGACTTCTTCAAGGCGAACACCAAGCCGGAGACGAGCTGGACCTACGAGGCCGGCATCCGCACGCACCATGCGCTGTCGCTGGGGCCGATCACCGCCTTCGAGGGGCAGCTGAGCTATTATCATGTCGACTTCAGCAACCGCCTGCTCGCGATCAGCCCGACGACGACGATCTCCGCGACCGCCAGCGGGGCCACGATCCTGCAGAATGTCGGCAGCGTGAAGACCGACGGATTCGATGCCGCGGGGACGCTGCGCTTCGGCAGCCATTTCTCGGTCTACAACGCGCTGTCGTACAACAACTCGCGCTACGAGGATAACTACACGACCGGCACCACCCTGGTGCCGACCGCGGGCAAGAAGGTGCCGGGCAGCCCCGACTGGCTGAACAAGACCGTCGTGTCGGCCAATGCGGGGATGTTCGACGTGCAGCTGGTCGGCGACTATCTCGGCAAACGCTACGCGACCTATACCAACGACCTGTCGGTGCCGTCCTATTTCACGCTGGCGGGCCGCATCGGGGTAGCGGTGCCGATCGGGGACGGCAGCGTCGTGAAGCGGCTGAACC
>CAXTVB010000002.1:0-3143 GCA_964247555.1 uncultured Sphingomonas sp.
ACCCAGACCCGCACCGAAACCGACTCGCTCGGCCCGATCGACGTCCCCGCCAGCGCCTATTGGGGCGCACAGACGCAGCGCAGCATCGACAATTTCCCCTTCGGCACGCGCGAGCGGATGCCGGTCGAGATCGTCCATGCGCTCGCGCTGGTGAAGCAGGCGGCGGCGCGGGTGAACCGCGCGCACGGTCTCGCCCCCGAAAAGGCCGATGCGATCGAGGCGGCCGCCGCCGACATCGCCGCGGGCACATTCGACGACCAGTTCCCGCTCGTCATCTGGCAGACCGGCAGCGGCACCCAGTCGAACATGAACGTCAACGAGGTGATCGCCGGCATCGCCAACGAACGGCTGGCGGGGACTCGCGGCGGCAAGGTGCCGGTGCATCCGAACGACGACGTCAACATGAGCCAGTCGTCCAACGACAGCTTCCCGACCGCGATGCACGTCGCCGCCGCGCTCGCCTGCACGCGCCGGCTGCTGCCCGCGCTCCGGCGGCTGGAAGACGCGCTGTTCGCGAAGGCGGCGGCGTGGGACGATATCGTCAAGATCGGGCGGACGCATCTCCAGGACGCGACGCCGCTGACCCTGGGGCAGGAATTCTCCGGCTATGGCGCGCAGTTGCGGCTCGCGCGGGTCAGGACCGCGCCGTTCGTGGAGCACGCGGTCTCGCGGCTGGCGCAGGGCGGTACCGCGGTCGGCACGGGGCTGAACGCCCCGGCCGGGTTCGGCGCGGCGTTCGCGCGCGAAATCGGCGCGATCACCGGTTTCGCGTTCGAGACCGCACCCAACAAGTTCGAGGCGCTGGCGTCGAACGACACGCTGGTCGACCTTTCGGGGCGGCTGAACAGCCTCGCGGTATCCCTGACCAAGATCGCCAACGACATCCGCCTGCTCGGTTCGGGCCCGCGTTGCGGCTTCGGCGAGCTCGACCTGCCCGCGAACGAGCCGGGCAGTTCGATCATGCCGGGCAAAGTCAATCCAACGCAGTGCGAGATGCTGACGATGGTCGCCGCGCAAGTGATGGGCAACCATGTCGCGATCACGATCGGCGGGATGCAGGGGCATCTGGAGCTGAACGTCTTCAAGCCGCTGATCGGGGCCAATGTGCTGCGATCGATCGACCTGCTGTCGGTCGCTATGGAAAGCTTCGCGACACGCTGCGTCGACGGACTCGAGCCCAATCGCGGCCGCATCGCTGAACTGCTCGACCGGTCGCTGATGCTGGTGACCGCCCTCGCGCCCGAGATTGGCTACGATGCGGCCGCGAAGATCGCCAAGCACGCGCACGAACACGGCCTCAGCCTGCGCGAGGCCGGGCTGGCGCTCGGGCTGGTCGATGCCGCGACGTTCGACCGGGTCGTCCGGCCCGAGGCGATGCTGGGCTGATCCGCCATCCGTCATGCCGGGCTCGTCCCGGCATCCAGGGCCGCGGGCGTGGACCTGCTTGGCTCTGGACCCCGGGACGAGCCCGGGGTGACGAGGGACGGGGGAACCGCAGCCACCGCCAGGCTTTATGCCAGCCGACCAAAGGGAGACAGGACATGGGTGCAACGACCATAGGCGCGCTGATCGGTGCCGCGATCGACGAGATGAGCGGTGACGACGATCCCGCGGAAGGCGCGATCATCGGTGCGATCACCGCCAACGTCCTGAAGGTCGTGCTGCCGCTGGCGGTCACCTATGCGATCGGCTGGGGCGTGCTGCGCGGCGCGGCCGAACTGCGCGAGCGGCTGCTCGGCGGGCCGCAGGCCTGACCCGGGCGGGCGGGCGATACTTGACGCCCGCACCCCTCCCGCGCCACTAGCGCGCATGGACCAGCACCCGACCGACGATCCGCATGGCTTTCGCCGAAGAGGCGTGCTGTTCGTGCTGTCGTCGCCGTCGGGCGCGGGCAAGTCGACGATCGCGCGCAAGCTGCTGGCGGACGAACCCGAACTGGTGATGTCCGTGTCCGCCACGACGCGGCCGATCCGCCCCGGCGAGGTCGACGGGCGCGACTATCATTTCGTCGATCTCGACCGGTTCCGCCAGATGGTGGCGGATCACGACTTCATCGAATGGGCGCACGTCTTCGGTCACCGCTACGGCACGCCCAAGGCGCCCGTCGAGGCGGAGCTGGCGGCGGGGCGCGACGTGCTGTTCGACATCGACTGGCAGGGCGCGCAGCAATTGTTCCAGATCGCGGGCGGCGACGTCGTGCGCGTCTTCGTCCTGCCGCCGTCGATGGAGGAACTCCACGACCGGCTACGCAAGCGCGCGACGGATACCGATGCGGTGATCGACGCGCGGATGGCACGCGCCGCCGCGGAGGTCAGCCACTGGGACGGCTATGACTATGTGCTGGTGAACGACGAGGTCGAGACGTGCTTTGCCGGCGTGAAGACGATCCTCGCCGCCGAACGGCTCAAACGATCGCGCCAGACCGGGATCATCGGCTTCATCCGCAAGCTGACGCGGTAGGCGGCGCGGGGTGCGCTTCGCCCTCCTGCTCGCGCTGCTGCCCGCCTGCCTGACCGTCATGCCGGTCGCTGCGGCGCCCGGCGTGCAGCATCACGAAAAGATCGAATGGACCTGGATCGACGAGCCCGCGTCGGTCGATGCGCGCTTGCCCAACGTCCTGCTGGTCGGCGATTCGATCACCCGCAACTATTACCCCTTCGCCGCGCAGGCGTTGGCGGGACGCGCGAACCTGTTCCTGTTCTCCACCTCAGCCGGCCTCGGCGATCGCCGGCTGCCGCGCCAGATCGCCGACTATGCGGCGATGATCGGCAAGCGGTTCGCGGTCGTGCATTTCAACAACGGCATGCACGGCTGGGACTATTCGGAAAGCGACTATGCGCGCGGCCTGCCCGGCTTCGTCGCCGCGCTCCGGGCGGCGCTGCCCGGCGCAAAGTCGGTCTGGGCGTCGACCACGCCGGTGCATGGCGACACGCCAGGCGGCGCGACGAATGCGCGGATCGACGCGCGCAATGCCGCCGCCGCGCAGGGGATGGCGGCTTCGGGTATCCCGGTCGACGACCAGCATGCGCTGATGGCGGGCCGCGCGCCGCTATACATGGACGAAGTGCATTTCGGCCCGGCGGGGGCGGAGATCCAGGGCAAGGCAGTCGCGGCGAGTATCACCGCGCGGCTGACGCCTTGAC
>CAXTVB010000002.1:3153-34773 GCA_964247555.1 uncultured Sphingomonas sp.
CCCCCGCAAGGGGGAGGTGGCAGGCGTCAGCCTGACGGAGGCGGCGGCGGGGTCTGACCTTCGTTGCGGAGGATACCGCCCACCTCCCCCTCCGTCGCCGTCGGCGCCACCTCCCCCTTGCCGGGGGGAGGATTGAGAACAGCCCAGGTGCACACCGATCCCGATCTCCGACCGCTGCCTGGACGACGCTCGCCGACAATGCCAATATAAGACCATTGCCGACGATGGAATTCGCGGTAGACTGTGGCGATGCGCTTTACATTCCGACTCGCCCTGTGCCTCGCCATTCTGGGCATCGCTCCCGCCATCGCCCAGATCCCGGCCCCCGATCCGGCGGTCACGCCGGCGGAGCGGTTGGGCGAGGGGTGGTGGGCGGAGCGGCACCGGGCGGTGCTGGCGACGATCGCCACGCACCCCGATCCGCAGGTCGTCCTGATCGGCGATTCGATCACCAACAATTACGACAAGGCGAAGCTGCCGGACGAGAATTTCCAGCCGACCTGGCAGACCTTCTACGCCCCGCGCGGCGCGCTGAACCTGGGCTATAGCGGCGACACCGCGGCCAATGTGCTGTGGCGGTTGCAGCATGGCGAGGTCGACGGGCTGAAGCCGAAGGTCGCGATATTGCTGATCGGGACCAACGATACCGGGGTCGCGGGGCGCAACGCGGTGCAGGCCGAGCGCGGGATCGACGCGGTGGTCGCCGATCTGGAGGTGCGCCTGCCGACGACGAAGATTCTGCTGCTGGGTATCCTTCCCAGCGGGATCTCGGATGCGAAGACCGCGACCGACCAGGCGGTGAACCGCTATCTGGCGAACGCGTACGGCGAGAACCCGCGCGTCACCTATCTGGACATCGGGTCGATCTTCACCCCCGACGGTCGGCTCGACGCCGGTATCTTCTACGATCCCCGACTGCCGCAGCATTACAAGCCGCTGCACCCCGACACCGTCGGCCAGCGCCGGATGGCGGAGGCGATCGAGCCGACGCTGGCGGCGATGCTGGCCGAGTCGCCCAGCGTAGCGTTGGCGGCGATGGCGGACATCAACACCGCGCTGATCCCGGTGCCGCGGCTGGAGACCGATTCCTACGACTGGTATGCGCGCCACCATGCCGTGCTGGGCGCGGCGAAGAGCCTCAATCCGCGCGTCGTGATGATCGGCGATTCGATCACGCATTTCTGGGCGGGTCCGCCCGAGGCGGCGCGCGTCGGTGGGCCGCTGTCGTGGCGGCACGCGTTCGGCGATGCGGTCGTCGCCAATCTGGGCTTCGGCTGGGACCGGACGCAGAACGTCCTGTGGCGGCTGCGCCAGGGCGAGCTGGACGCGATGGCGCCGCGCACGATCGTCGTGAACATCGGTACCAACAACCTGACCGGCAGCGACCATGCGCGCGCGAATACGCCTGCGGAGACCGCCGCCGGGGTCGCGGCGGTGGTGCAGGCGGTGCAGGCACGTGCGCCGACCAGCCGGATCATCGTCATGGCGATCTTCCCGCGCGGGCGATCGATCGAAAGCGCGTATCGCGCGCCGATCCTCGCGACCAACCGGCTGCTGGCGAAACGCTTCGCGCACGATCCGGACGTGACCTATCTGGATATCGGTGCCGCGTATCTGGCGAAGGACGGCACGCTTCCGCCCGCGCTGATGCCCGACGAGACGCATCCCAGCGAGGCGGGCTATGCGATCTGGGCGGACGCGCTCATCCGGGCGGGGGTGGCGCGGCTTTAACCTGTTCCTCCCCGGGGGGAATGAAGGGCACGCTCGACCCAACCCAATTGTCCTCACCCATCGCCGCCTTCGGCGTCTCTCGCTCTCCCGAAGGGAGAGGGAGGGAGCGGCGCAGCCGCGGAAGGGTGAGGACAGTTCGGCCCAGATCACTGTCCGCCCTTTTCCCCCACGCACCCCGCCATCACCTTGCGCCCCTCGATCGCATCCCAATCCCACGCGATCCCCAACCCGGGCGCGTCGCTGGGCAAGGCCGCACCGTCCACGATCCGCATCCCCTCGCTCGTGCCCTCGCGCGTGATCGCATCCAGCTGCGGGATATATTCCACCCAGCGTGCATTCGGCACGCCGGCGCACAGCGAGACATGCAGTTCCATCAGGAAATGCGGGCATATCGCGACGTTGAAGCATTCCGCCATGTGCGCGACCTTCAGCCACGGCGTGATGCCGCCGATCCGCCCGACATCGACCTGGACGATCGAACACGCCCCGCGCTGGAGATAGTCGCGGAAATGCAAGGGGCTGTAGACGCTCTCGCCGATCGCGATCGGGATGCTGGTCGAACGGCACAGCCGGGCATGGCCCTCGACATCGTCCGCGGGGAGAGGCTCCTCCAGCCAGCCGATGTCGAGCGGTTCGTAAAGCCTCGCGCGGCGGATCGCCTCGTCGACCGCGAAGGCTTGGTTGGCGTCGACGAAGATCTCGAACCCCGCGCCCACCGCATCGCGCACCGCGGCGATCCTGGCGACGTCCTCGTGCGGCGGGCGGCCGACCTTCAGCTTGGCCCCCGCGAACCCCGCGGCCTGCGCCTTCAGCGCATCCTCGACCAAGGCCGCCTGCTCCAGATGCAGCCACCCGCCCTCGGTCGTGTAGAGCGGCACCGACGCGCGCGCGCCGCCCGCCAGCTTGTGCAGCGGCAGCGCGGCGCGGCGACAGCGCAGATCCCACAAGGCGGTGTCGACCGCCGCCATCGCGATCGCGGTCAGCGCGCCGACCGTCGTCGCGTGCGTCAGGAAAAGCAGGTCGCGCCAGATCGCCTCGATATGATCGGCATCGCGACCGATGAGCGCGGGGGCCAGCGTGCGTTCGATCAACTGCATCACCGACGGCCCGCCGGTGCCGATCGTGTAGCTATATCCCGTGCCCACCGCGCCGTCGCTGTCGGTCACGCGGACGATCGGCGTCTCCTGGCTGACGAAGGACTGGATCGCATCGACGCGCTTGGTCTTCGGGACCAGATCGACCATCAGGAAATCGACGCGGACGATCTTCGCCATGTCAGTGCGCCATCGCGGTCGCGGGGCCGGTGCGGCCCGACCGGACGGCGGCGGTGCAATAGGTCAGCACCACCAGGAACCCGACAAGCGGCACGACATAGGCGGTCGCGATCGTCGCGTGATCCGAGATCGCCCCCATCACCGCGGTCAGCACCGCACCGCCGGTGATCGACATGATCATCAGCGCCGATGCCGGCTGCGACCGTTCGGCATGGCCGTGCAGCCCGATCGCGTAGATGGCGGGGAACATGATCGACATGAAGAAGCTGACGCCGACCAGCGCGACCAGTCCCGCCGGCCCGGGCGCGAGGATGGCGATCGTCGTCAGCACGGCGGCGCAGGCCGCATAGACCGCACCGATCTGTGCGGAGGAAAAGCGCCGTAGGATCGCCAGATTGACGAACCGCGCGACGAGGAAACACAGCAAGGCGGCCACGAGGTACGACGCCGCACGCTGTTCGGTCATCCCCGCGACGCCGTGCTGCGCATACCGGATCAGGAAGCTCCACACGCCGATCTGCGTGCCGACATAGAAGAATTGCGCGACCACGCCGAACAGGAACATCCACGATCGCAGCAGGATGCCCAATCCCGCGAACGGCGAACCGCGCTGTCGCCGCGTCGCCGATTCCGGGAACCGCGTGACCGCGACGAGCAGGGCGACGAGCAGCACCGTCGCGGCGATCACCGCATAAGGGATCTGCACCGCATGCGCCTCGGTCGTTCTATAGGCGATCGCCTGCGCAGGGGTCAGCGCGGCACGCGCCGCGGGGGTCAGCTCGCTTCCGGAAAAGATGAACTGTCGGCCCACCAGCACGCCGGTGATCGCGCCCAATGGATTGAACGCCTGCGCGACGTTGATCCGCCATTCCGCGCGATCCGGGCTGCCCAGCACGACGATGATGCCGGTGCCCGCGGTCTCCAGGAAGGTCAGTCCCGACGCGATGACGAACAGCGCGCCCAGGAACATGCCATAGGTCACATGGTCCGCCGCCGGCCAGAACAGCGCGGCGCCGAGGCCGTACAGGCATAGCCCGGTAACGACGCCGCGCTTGTAGCCGAAACGCTGCATGAACAGCGCGACCGGGATCGGCATGACGAGATAGGCGACGTAGAAGCAGGATTGGACCAGGCTGGATTGCAGGTCGCTGAGTTCGAACGCCTTCTTGAACTGCGCGATCAGGATATCGTTCAGATTATGCGCCATGCCCCATAGCGCGTAGAGGCAGACCGTCAGGATCAGTGCCGCGCTGATCGTCCGCGTGCGGCCTGCGATCGTGTCTGACGGCATCTTTCGCTCTCCCGGTCCGGCGATGCCGATGCGCGATCGTCCGGAAGCAGGATAGGTGAACGATCCAATATGATACCGCAACCCTTGGTTGGTATTGCGGAGGCGACGTCTCCTTCGTTCCCCCGCTTTCGCGGGAGACCAAGTGGGCCGGGACCGCCGATCGGTTCTCAATCCTGGTGGAACACCGGCGCCATCGCCGCCCACCAATCGCCCTGCGCACGCGTGTCCAGCGGCGCCTGCATCGGCTCGCACAGCGCCCACCACGCGCGTGTCGTCGGATCCTCGCCCATCCGTGCAAGATCGGCGGCGAGGTCGGTGCCGTGATATTCGTAATAGCCGAACAGCAGGTTTTCGGGCTCGCGCAGGAAGATCGTGTAGTTGCGGATGTTGCACGCGGCGATGGTGGCGGCGACCTGCGGCCAGATCGCGGCGTGCAGCCGCTTATACTCGGCGATCCGGTCGGGGTGGATGCCGATGACGCTGCCGATCCGCTGGACGTCGCTCATGCCGCGTCGCCCGGGCAGGGGGCATCGGCGCGAACGAGACTCAAGCCCTTGAGTTCGGACCAGAAACTGGCGGGTATGACCTCCCTGTGCAAGGCAATGGTCTCCGCAACCTGCCCCGGGCTTGCCAGCCCGGGGATGACGCTCGCAACCTGTCGATGCGCAAGCGGAAATTGCAGCGCCGCCGCCGCCAGCGTCACCCGGTGCCGCGCCGCGACCGCCTCGATGTGCGCAACCTTCGCCACGATCGCCGCGGGGGCGGGGGCGTAGTCGAAATGCGGTACGCCGCGCTTCGTCCCCGTCGCCAGGATGCCGCTATTATACGGCCCGCCGACGACGATCGACGTCCCCGCCGCCGCGCAGGCCGGCATCAGATCGTCGAGCGCGGTCTGTTCGAGCAATGTGTAGCGCCCCGCCAGCAGGATCGCGTCCAGCCGCACCTCGGCCATGACGTCGAGGCACACCGCGACCTCGTTCACCCCGATCCCGAAGGCGCCGATCGCGCCGGACGACCGCAGCGTTTCCAGCGCTCGCAACCCGCCACCGCGCGTCAGCGCGTCCCACTGCGCGGCGTGGTCGTCGCCATGCGTCAGCCGGCCGATATCGTGGACGTACAGGATGTCGATCCGCGCCAGCCCCAACCGTTGGAGGCTCGCCTCATGGGATCGCAGGATGCCGTCGTGCGAATAGTCGAACGCCCCGCGAAACGGCATCGGCGACCGGAACCCCAGCCGCTCTCCATCGCCGTGCAGCGACGCGTCCGGCACCAGCAGCCGTCCGACCTTGGTCGACAGCACGACATCGCCTCGCCCGCGCATCGCATCGCCGACACGCCGCTCGCTTAGCCCGAACCCATAATGCGGCGCGGTGTCGACATAACGCAGCCCGGTGCCAAGCGCGGCGTCCAGCGTCGCCCGCGCCGCATCGTCCGCCATCGGCGCATAGAGATTGCCGAGCGTCGCGGTGCCGACGCCGATCTCGCTCACGCGCAACGTGGTTCGGCCGAGCGGCCTGGTCGCGATCCCGTTCATCGCCCGGTCCCGTACGTCAGGTCTTCGCCGCGGCGAACAGGCTGGGCGACGGCTTCACGACGGTCGCGCCGTCCTGTCCGGTCACCGCATAGGTGAAGCCGGGCTGCAACGCGAACGCGCCGACGCCGCCGTCATGGCCCAGCGCCAGGAACCCGACCTGCACGTCCTTGATCGCATCGCCGCGCAGCGTCGCGATATGCATCACCGCCTCCCGGCAGGCGGCGGTCGGCGACAATCCTGCACGCATCGACGCGACGACGCGCGCGGTGCCCGCGATCCGCGTCACCTCCTCGCCGACGCCGGTGGAGGTCGCCGCGCCCACCCCCGCCTCGACGAACAGGCCGCAACCGCTTTGCGGCGAATCGCCGACCCGCCCGCGCATCTTGAACGCCATGCCCGACGTCGTACACGCCCCCGCCAGCCGTCCGTCGCGGCCGCGCGCGAGGATGCCGATCGTATCGTGATCGAGCGCGGAACCGCGCGGGACGCCCTCACGCCGGTTCTCGCTGTTGGCGACGGGCTTATACTGCGCGGTCTTCAGCCATTCGCGCCACGCCGCTTCGGAATCCGGGGTCAGCAGCGGGTGGTGTTCGAACCCCTGCTCGATCGCGAACTGCCGCGCGCCGTCGCCGACCAGCAACGTGTGCGGCGTCTTCTCCATGACGCGCCGCGCGACCGACACCGCGTGGACGACATCCTCCATCGCCGCGACCGCGCCGACATGGCCCGCATCGTCCATGATGATCGCGTCCAGCGTCACATGCCCGTCGCGGTCGGGATAGCCCGCCGCGCCGACCGAATGGTTCTTCGGATCCGCCTCGGGCACGCGCGCCCCGGCCTCGACCCCGTCGATCAGCGATCCGCCCGCGGCGATCCGCGCAAAAGCGGCGGCGTTGGCGGCGGCACCGAAATCCCAGGTCGACAGGATCATCGCCGGGGCATCGGGCGTCGCCGCCTTCGCAGTAGCGGCAGCGGCCAAGCCGCCGATCCCGATCGCCAGCGCCCCGCGGCGCGAAGGGGTCAGCATCGGGGCCGCGGATGGTGCGGGCGGGGACGGATCATGGCAATGCTCTCCGGGCCGGTCGATGCGCGGCCACCCGCAGGCTGGCACGCCGGCCGGATCAATTCAATACCAGCGCCGGCCCGTGATATTTAATTGGTCCATGCGCTGGCAATCCGCCCGCCCGCGATTATGCTCGCGGCGATGATCGCCTCGACGCATGATTTCCGCGAGGCCGCGCGGCGGCGGCTGCCGCGGTTCCTGTTCGATTATGCGGATGGCGGTTCCTATGCCGAGGAGACGCTGCGTCGCAATGTTGCCGATCTGGCGCGCATTGCACTCCGCCAGCGCGTGCTGCGCGACGTGTCGGGCATCGACCTGTCGGCGACGGTGTTCGGCAAGCGCCAGGCGTTGCCGGTCGTGCTCGGGCCGGTCGGCATCGCGGGCATGTACCATCGCCGCGGCGAAACGCAGGCGGCGCGAGCGGCGGCGGCGGCGGGGGTGCCGTTCTGCCTGTCGACCGTCTCGCTCTGCTCGCTTGCGGAGGTCCGGCGCGCGACCGCGGGACCGCTGTGGTTCCAGCTCTACGTCATTCGCGACCGCGGCTTCATGCGCGACCTGCTGGCGACCGCGAAGGCCGAGCGCGCGGAGGCGTTGGTCTTCACCGTCGACATGCCCGTGCCCGGTGCGCGCTACCGCGACGGGCATTCGGGCATGTCGGGGCCTCGCGCGCCCGCGCGGCGCATCCTTCAGGCGATGGGGCGGCCGCGCTGGGCGTGGGACGTGGGGGTGCGCGGGCGACCGCACCGGCTCGGCAACCTCGCGCCGGTGCTGGGCAAGGCGAGCGGGCTGAACGATTATATGGGCTGGCTCGGTGCGAATTTCGATCCGTCGATCGCCTGGTCCGATCTCGACTGGATCCGCGAGGCCTGGGACGGGCCGCTGATCATCAAGGGCATCCTCGACCCCGAGGATGCGCGCGCGGCGGTGTCGCTCGGCGCGGATGCGATCGTGGTCTCGAACCATGGCGGGCGGCAACTCGACGGCGTCCTGTCGACCGCTCGCGCGCTGCCCGCGGTGGCGGAGGCGGTCGCCGGACGCGTGACCTTGCTGGCGGATTCTGGCGTGCGGTCGGGGCTCGACGTCGTGCGGATGCTGGCGCTGGGCGCGGACGCCGTCCTGCTGGGGCGCGCCTGGGTCTATGCGCTGGCGGCGGCGGGCGAAGGGGGAGTGACGCAGCTGCTCGACCTGATCGCCGCGGAGATGCGCGTCGCGATGGCGCTGACCGGGGTGACCACGGTTGGTGCGATCGATCGGTCGGTGCTGGCGTGAGGGCGGGGCGTCCGGCTTCGGCAGGCCGCCGCGCCGAACGCCCTGCGTCCCCCCGACGGACGGGCATCGAGGGCTAATTGAGGTTAGGCCGTGATCGTCACCGATACCCTCGTCTTCATTCACCTGCACAAGAGCGGCGGCACGTTCGTCAACGCGCTGTTGCTGCACTGCGCGCCGGGCGCGCGCAGCATCGGATATCATCTGCCGTATCGCGAATTGCCGCCCGCGTTCGGCGACCTGCCGGTCCTGGGTCTCGTCCGCAACCCTTGGGCGTATTACGTGTCCTGGTTCCACTTCCAGCAGGGGTCGCGGTGGCAGAACCCGCTATTCCGGCTATGTTCGGACGGCGGCACGCTCGGCTTCGACGCGACGGTGACCAATCTGGCGAATCTGCATGCCGATACCCGTCGGCTCGATCTGCTCGAACAGGCCTGTCACGATACCTTCCAGTCGGCCGGATTGAACCTGACCAAGCGATGCGTTGCCGATCTTCGCCGAAGCGGCGTCGGTTTCTATACGTTTCTGCATGACCGGATGTATGCGGGCGCCGACCCCCTGTCGGTGGTCCGCACGGAGCATCTGCGGGGCGAGCTGGCAGCGACGTTGCGGCGCATCGGCGGTTTGCCGGAGGATAGGGTTGACGAATTCCTGCGTCGCGCCCCGCCCATGAACGTCAGCCGGCACGGCCATTACCGGGATTATTACGGCCCGATCCTGCGCGATCTCGTTGCCGAACGGGACCGCAGCGTCATCGAGCGATATGATCATCGATTCTGACAGGCGGCCCCTGCCGATACGCGCCGTCACGACGAAACCCGCCCGTACGGCAGCGATCGGCGGCAGAACCGGAGATCGCGGCATCCCGTGTCACGCGCGATAGATCCGCGTCGCATTGCCGCCCCGAACAGCCGCCGCTTCGGCCGCGCTCAGTCCTTCGAGCAACGTGTCCGTCGCGGCTACCCATCCCGCATAGCCACCCGCCATCTCGACCACGGGCCAGTCGCTGCCCCAGACCAGCCGGTCCGCGCCGAAGCACGCGACGAGATGGCCGATATAGGGCGCGAGCGTCGCCGCCGACCAGCCGGGAGCCGCCTCGGTCGCCAGCCCCGACAGCTTGCAGGCGACATTCGGGAACCGCGCGACGGCACGGATCGCATCGGCCCAGGGTTGCCATTCGCCCCCCGCGATCCCAGGCTTGGCGGCGTGGTCGATGACGATCGCCAGCCCCGGCCGTGCAGTGGCGAGGCGGGCGATGGCGGGGAGGTGGCGCGGGCGGACCAGCGCCTCGAACACCAGCGCATGCCGTTCCATCGCCTCCAGCGCGGGCGCGGCGGCGGGGTCGAGGATCCAGTCGTCGGCGCGGTCCTGAAGCATCGGGCGCAGCCCGCGCAGTTTGCGACGCGCAGCCAGTTCGGCGATCCGCACCGCCGCACCGGCGTCCTTCACATCGACCCAGCCGACGACCGCGAGGATCGACGGCGTCGCATCGGCCAACGCGCACAGCCAGTCGGTGTCGCGGTCGCTTTCCTGGCTCTGGACGACGATCGATCCCGCGATCCCCGCCGCCGCCATAAGCGGCGCCAAATCGCCGGGCAGATAGTCGCGGTGGATCGCCAGGTCCGGGGTCGGCCAGATGCAGTCGTTCCGCCCGATCCGCCAGCTATGCTGATGCGCGTCGACGCGCCCGCCCGGATCGGGGGAACTCATCCCCGGTGCCGATACCGCTTCAGCGACTCCGGCTTCATCTCGATCGAATAGCCCGGTCGGGTCGGCGGCATGTAGGCGGCGTCGCGGATGACGCAGGGGTCGACGAAATGCTCGTGCAGATGGTCGACATATTCGATCACGCGCCCGTTCATCATGCCCGCGAAGCAGCAATAGTCGATCATCGACAGATGCTGGACATATTCGCACAGGCCGACGCCGCCGGCATGCGGGCAGACCGGCAGCCCCAGCTTCGCCGCCATCAGCAGCACCGCCAGCACCTCGTTGACGCCGCCCAGCCGACAGGCGTCGATCTGCACCACGTCGACCGCGCCCGCCATCATGAACTGTTTGAACAGGATGCGGTTCTGGCACATCTCGCCGGTCGCGACCTTCACCCCCCCTTTGTCGGCGCCGATCCCGCGCCGGATCGCGGCATGGCCGAGCACGTCGTCGGGGCTGGTCGGCTCCTCGATGAACCACGGCTTCGCGAAGGCGAGCGCGTTCACCCATTCGATCGCCTGGCCGACTTCCCAGACCTGGTTGGCGTCGATCATCAGCTGGCGATCCGGCCCCAGGACCTCGCGCGCGATCCGCACGCGGCGGATATCGTCGTCCAGGTCGCGGCCGACCTTCAGCTTGACGTGATCGAACCCGGCATCGACCGCCGCCTGCGTCAGCCGCCGTAATTTGTCATCCGGATAGCCGAGCCAGCCGGCCGAGGTGGTGTAGCAAGGGAAACCCGTCGCCTCGAGCCGCGCGATCCGATCGGCCTTGCCCTGCGCCCGCTCGGTCAGCAGCGTCAGCGCCTCGTCGGGGGTGATGCAGTCGGTGATGTAGCGGAAGTCGATCGCGCGGACGATCTGCGCGGGCGTCATGTCCGCGACCAGCCGCCAGACCGGTTTGCCGACCGATTTGGCCCACAGATCCCACAGCGCGTTGACGACCGCACCGGTGGCGAGATGGATCGCGCCCTTGTCCGGCCCGATCCAGCGCAACTGGCTGTCCCCCGTCAGCCGCCGCCAGCCGGCACCGGGATCGGCGGCGAAGTCGGCGATGTCGAGCCCGACGACGAGATGCCGCATCGCCTCGATCGCCGCGACCGCGATCTCGTTGCCGCGGCCGATCGTGAAGGTCAGGCCATGCCCGTCCAGCCCCGGCGTATCGGTTTCCAGCACGACGTAGGCGGCGGAATAATCCGGATCGGGGTTCATCGCATCCGATCCGTCAAGCCGCTCGCTCGTCGGGAAGCGGACGTCGACGGTGCGCAAGGCCGTGATGCGGGTCACGCGGCCGCGACCATCGCCTGCGTCTGTTCGCCCAGCCCGTCGATGCCCAGCCGCACGCGCTGCCCGGCGCGCAGGAACACCGGCGGTTTCTGGCCGAGACCGACGCCGGCGGGGGTGCCGGTCGAGATGATGTCGCCGGGCTGCAGGCTCATGTAGCGGCTGACATGGTGGATCAGCGACGCCACGCCGAAGATCATGTTGGCGGTGGTGCCGTCCTGGTAGCGGTGCCCGTCGACCTCCAGCCACAGCTTCAACGCCTGCGGGTCGGGGACCTCGTCCGCGGTCACCAGCCAGGGGCCTACGGGTCCGAAGGTGTCGCAACCCTTGCCCTTGTCCCAGGTGCCGCTGCGTTCGAGCTGATATTCGCGTTCGCTGACGTCGTGGACGACGCAGTATCCGGCGACGTGGGAGAGCGCGTCGGCCTCCGCGATGTAGCGGCCGGGCTTGCCAATGACGACGCCCAGTTCGACCTCCCAGTCGGTCTTGGTACTGCCGCGCGGGATCTCGACATCGTCGTTCGGGCCGACGATCGCGCTGGTCCATTTGCCGAAGATCACGGGTTCTTCGGGCGGGGTCGCGCCGGTTTCCTCGGCATGGTCGCGGTAGTTGAGGCCGATGCAGACGAACTTGCCGACCCGGGCGGCGCACGGGCCGATCCGCGGCGTGCCTTCGACCAGCGGCAGCGTGGCGGGGTCGAGCGCGGCGATGGCGGCGAGGCCCCCGGGGGTCAGCCTTGCGCCGGTCAGATCGCCCAGGTCGGCGGGTAGCGCGCGGATGCGGCCTTCGGCGTCGATCAGGCCGGGCCTTTCCTCGCCCGCGGGGCCGTAGCGGAGCAGTTTCATGCAGATGTCCTCGGATACGAACGAACCGTCCTCCTGCGAACGCAGGAGCCCAGGGTTGAGAGCGACGCGCCTCGTGGCTCCTGGACCCCGGCTTTCGCCGGGGAACGGACTAGCCCGACCCTCAATTGACCCACCCGCCGTCGATGACATGCGCCTGGCCGGTCGTGAACCCGCTCTCGTCACTGGCGAGGTACAGCGCCAGCGCGGCGATCTCCGTCGTCCGGCCCAGCCGGCCCATCGGCTGGCGCGCGACGAATTCGGCCTGGACGTCGGCGACCGGCCGATCCGCCGCCCTGGCCTGCGCCGCGATCCGATCGTCGAGCGAAGGCGACTGGACCGTGCCCGGGCAGATCGCATTGCAGCGGATGCCGCGCGCGACATAATCCGCGGCGATCGCCTTCGTCATGCCGATCACCGCGGCCTTGCTGGCACCATATGCGAAGCGACCGGGAATGCCCTTCACGCTGGAGGCGACCGACGACATGTTGACGATCGACCCGCCGCCCCCCGCCAGCATCCCGGGCAGGAACGCGCGGATCATGCGGTACATCGCGGTGACGTTGAGATCGAACGAGAAGGCCCAGGCCGCCTCGTCGCACGCCAGGATATCGCCCGCGTGGACGAAGCCCGCGATGTTGGCGAGGATGTCGACCGTGCCGATCGCATCCGGCAGCGCGGCGATCTGCGCCGCATCGGTCAGGTCGACCCGGTGCGGCGTGATGCCGGGCAGGTCGGCCAGCGGGTGCACGTCGATATCCAGCGCATGCACCCGGGCGCCGGCATCGCGGAACGCCAGCGTGGTTGCGCGACCGATTCCTTGCGCGGCCGCGGTGACGATCGCGGTCCTGCCCTCCAGCCTTCCCGTCACGACATCTCCCGCCCACAATACCTATTGCATACCAAATCACTACAAGGCGGCGTGGGGCAACGCAAGCGCATCATGGGTTCACCGCGGCGGGGTGAATGCGCCGATCCCGGCGATCGCCAGTCTGGTGGCGGGCAGCGCCGTGCCGGGGAAGGAGAAGCGCAGATAGCGGGCGGTCTGCCGCGACGCGAAAACGATCCGCTGCGTCGACAGCGCATAGGCGATGTTGGCGAACTCGCCGCTGTTCGCCACGGCCCAGGCTCGTCCGTCCACGCTCGTTTCCGCGACATAGCCCTTGGGTGTGGCGGCACCCGTCATCGGGTGCCGTTCCGGGGTCAGGCTGAACCCTGCGATCGCCCGTACCGCACCGAGGTCGATCGTCACGCTGGCCGGGTGATCCGGGGTCGGTGCGGGGACGGTCCAGGACGTGTCCGCATCGTCGTCGATCAGCGCCTGCGCACCGGGGCCGGTCGCGGCGACGATCGTCCAGCCCGTGACCGGCAGGATGGTGCGGTCCTTGACGACGATCCGCGGGACGGGGGCGGGGGCGACCGCGCGGAACAGCGCGAATTCGGTGATCGCGGGACAGGCGGGCGCCTCCAGGATGCGCAGCCGGACGCGGCGGGCGGCGACGGCTGCGGGCAGGCGGATCACGCGTTGCGCGCCGATCCCCTGATGCGTCGCCAGCGTGCGCCAGGCACCGTCCACCTCGGCATCGACCGCGAAGCGCGTCACGCGCACGCCGAGCGGCAGATATTCGCGCAGGCGGATGAGGTCGAAGGCATGGGCGGGCGGCAGGTCCAGCGTCAGGACGGGCGTCGTCGCGCCGTCCGGCGTCGACCAATAGGTGGCAGGGTCGCCGTCCAGCACGCGCGCCGCCTCGAACCCGCGCCCGCGCGTGTCGCTGGCGCTGGCGACGGCTTTCCTGGCGAGGTCGGTGGCGAAGCTGGCGCGCAGCGCGTCGCCGAAGGATTTGAGCGACGCCAGATCGGGATCGGCGATCCGCCCGCGCCGGTCGGGCGGGATGTTCAGGTTGAGGTTGGTGCCGCGCCCGACCGATTCGTCGTACAGCCGCATCAGCCGCTCGGGCGACTTCACCTTCGCATCCTCGTCCGCATGGTTGAACCAGCCCGGGCGGATCGAGACGTCGGTCTCCGCCGGCCACCACAATTCCGCGCCGCGGACCCCGGCATTGCCGTGTTCCTGCGTATAGGGTTCGTTCGGCATCGTCGGCCAGCAGGGATCGCCCGCCACGCCGTCTTCGTTCCCGACCCAGCTGATATCGACGCCGAGCGGATCGAAGGTGCAGGCCATCGGCTGGAGCGAGTGGACGAGCGCGACGATCGAGGGCCAGTTGTAATATTTCGGCGCGTCGATCTTCCGCGTCTCGCGCGCGCCGCCATAATAGCCGTCGCCGCCGTTCGCGCCGTCGAACCACACCTCGAACAACGGTCCGTAATGCGTGCACAGATCGGTCAGCTGCGCGCGGTAATAATCGATATAGGCGGGGCGCCCATAGTCCTTGTGATTGCGGTCCCAGGGCGAGAGATAGACCCCGAACGCGATCCCGCCGCGCCTGCAGGCGGCGGATAGTTCGCCGACGATGTCGCCCTTGCCGCCCTTGTACGGGCTGTTGCGGATGCAATGCTCGGTCAGCGGCGTCGGCCACAGGCAGAAGCCGTCATGATGCTTGGCGGTGATGATGAGGCCGCGCAGATCGGCGCTCTTCGCCGCGGCGACGATCTGGTCGGGATCGAAATCGGTGGGGTCGAAAAGCGCGGGATCCTCGTCGCCATACCCCCATTCCTTGTCGGTGAAGGTGTTCACCGTGAAATGGACGAAGGCATATTGCTCGCGCGCGTGCCAGCGGACCTGGCGTGGCGTGGGGACGGCACCCCAGGGTCGCGGCGCGCCTGTCGGGATCGGCGTCGGTGCGGCGATCGCCGGCGCGGCGGTGACGGCCAGGCCGCTGGCGATGAGGGTGCGTCGGTCGATCGTCATGATGGGGCTCCGTGGCCGAACGAAGGGGGACGATCGCGGGGCAGGCGACCGAGATCGGGGTTGGGCTGCGCGGCCATTTCGAAGGTCAGCGTGCCCCCGGCGGACAAGGTCGCATGGTCGATCCAGCTCTTCGTCCACGGTCGACCGTTCCATCGGACCGCGCGGACATAGGGCCGGTCGGGCGCATTGCCGTGCGCCTCGACGGTCAGCGTCCGGTCGCCGCCCAGCGTGACGCGCGCCCGGTCGAACAGCGGCGATCCAAAGACATAGACCGCGCTGACCGGATCGACCGGATAGAAACCGAGCGCGGACAGCACGAACCACGCGCTCATCTGCCCGCAATCGTCGTTGCCGATGATGCCGTCGGGATCGGCCTTGTACATCTCGGTGCACAGCCGCCGCACCATGGCCTGCGTCTTCCAGGGCGCGCCGACATAGGCGTAGAGATACGCCGCATGCTGGTCGGGCTCGTTGCCATGCGCATATTGGCCGATCAGCCCGGCGATGTCGGGCGGCGCGTCGGGGGGCAGCGTCGAGGGGGCGGAGAACAGCGCGTCCAGCTTCGCCTCGAACGCCGCATCGCCGCCGAAATGCGCGATCTGGCCGTAGATGTCGTGCTGGTTCAGGAACGTCGCCTGCCAGCCATTCGCCTCCGTATAGTCCCGGTAGTCGACGCCCGGACGGCCCAGCCGGATGGGATCGTACGGCGTCGCCCACGCGCCCGATGCGAGCCTCGGGCGCGCGAAGCCGATCGCCGGATCGAGGACGTTCCGGTAATTCAGGCTGCGCTTGCGTAAGGTCGCGGCATCGTCGGTCGCCCCCGCTGCCGCGGCGAGGTGCGCCATCGCCCAGTCGTCATAGGCATATTCCTGCGTCCGGCTGACGGATTCGAACATCCGGTCGGCGGGGACGTAGCCGAGCGCGGCATAGTCCCCCCGCGCGCGACTATTGTCGAGATCGGGTGTCGTCGCGTCGAAGGCACGGGCGCGGATCGCCGGCCATGCGGCGGCATAGTCGGCCGATATGCCCTTCGCCTGCGCCTCCGCCATCGCCGCGACCGAATGCCAGCCGATCATCGTGCCGGTCTCCACCCCCTGGAGCGGCCAGGCGGGCGGACCATAGGGGCTTTGCCGGGTCTGGCGGATCAGGTCGTCGATCAGCGACTTCGCCCGCTCGGGCGCGATCAGCGTGAACAGCGGGTGCAGCGCGCGGTACGTGTCCCACAGCGAATAGCTGCTATACGCTTCGCCGCCCGGAGGCAGGGTATGCACCGCGCGGTCCAGCCCGACATAGCGGCCGTCGACATCGGAAAACAGCGTCGGCGCGAGCTGCGCATGGTACAGCGCGGTCGCCATGATCGTCCGCTGCGCGGCGGTGCCGCCCTCGACGCGGATGCTGTCCAACGCCGCCGCCCAGCGGTGCGCCGCCGCCTCGCGATACGCGTCGAACCGCCAATGCGGGGCCTCCGCCGCCAGATTGGCGCGGGCGCCGGCCATGTCGACGCCGGACAGCCCGGCGCGGATCAGGATCGGCGCCGCGCCCGCATCGTCGTACAGCAGCACCGCCTTCAGCCGCTTGCCGGCGACCGCCGCGCCCGCGACCGGCGCGTCGCCATCGGCGTACAGCACGACCCGGTCGGGCCTGCGCGACAGGTGCAGCGCGAAATGGATCCGACGCCCCTTCGCCCAGCGGAAGACGCGCCGCGTGCCGCTCAGCATCTGCGCATCGCCGTCCCACGCCAGCTGCGCGTCGTCGACCAGCGGCGGGTGATCCGAGCGGTCGAGGACCAGATGCGACAGGTCGATCAGGATATGCCCCGCGCCCGCCGGGAAGGTGTAGCGGTGCAGGCCGGTCCGCGCCGTCACGGTCAGCTCGGCGCGGATGCCCGACTGGAGCGTCACCCGGTAATAGCCGGGCACCGCCGCCTCGCCCGAATATCGCTGCCGATAGCCGCTGTCGGGATCGGCGAGCGTGCCGGGCGTCAGCTTGACCGGTCCGGTCGCCGGTACGACCAGCACATCGAGCATGTCGCCGATGCCCGTCCCCGACAGATGCGTGTGCGAAAAGCCCATGATCGAGCCGTCGCCGCGGTGATAGCCCGAACACGCGTCCCAGCGTTCGACATCGGTATCGGGGCCGAGCTGGACCATCCCGAACGGCAGGCTGGGGCCGGGATAGGTATGGCCGTGCCCGCCTGTGCCGATGAACAGGTCGGGGGTTGCGACCGCCGTCTTCGCGTCGATGGTCGGCGCGCGGGACAGCAGCACCAGACCACTGGAGGCGAGCAGGGCGCGGCGGGTGATCCGCATCAGATCGGCCCGGCCAGCAACGCCGGCCGCGTGGCGGCGAGGTGGACGATCAATTCGCCGAACAACCCGTTCGCCCAGGCGAACCAGGCGCGGGTGAATTTGGCCGGATCGTCCCGGTCGAAGCTTTCGTGCATGAAGCCCGTGCCCGCATGCGTCGTCTTCAGCGTCCGCAGCGCGGTGCGGATGACGGCGTCGTCGGACGTCGAGAGCGCCCGCACGATCAGCGCCATCGGCCAGATCTGCCCCAGCCCGATATGCGGCCCGCCGATCCCCTCGCCCGCGCGGCCGCGGAAGAACCATGGATTGGTCTCGCTCCAGGCGGCGTCCGCGGTGCGCCGCCACACGGGATCGGCGGGATCGACGCAGCCGAGATAGGCGAGCCCCGACAAGGACGGCACATTGGCATCGTCCATGAAGGCGGCATTGCCGAACCCGTCGACTTCATACGCCCAAACCGCGCGTCCGTCGGGCAGCCGCGTCCGTCCGTGCGCGACCAGTGCCGCCGCGACCTCGTCGGCCAAAGCGGTCGCGTCGGCCGCCAGCGCGGTGTCGGCGCGCGTCTCGGCTGCCAGCATCGCCAGCCGCCGCAGCGACGCGACCGCGAACAGGTTGGACGGGATCAGGAACGGATAGACGCAGGCATCGTCCGACGGGCGGAACCCCGAATGGATCAGCCCGACCTTGCGCGTCGGCGCGCCGAGCCCGCCCAGCATCAGCGATTCGATCGGATTGTCCGCCTCGCGCTGGAAACGGTACGGGCCGGGACCGTCCTTGCGCTGCTGTTCGCGAAAGGTGCGGACGGTGGCGTGCGCGGCGGCGGCCCAGGTGGCGTCGAACGGCGTCGTATCGCGGGTTTCGCGCCAATAACCGTACGCCAGGCGGATCGGGTAGCAGAGCGAATCGACTTCCCACTTCCGCTCCGCAACGCCCGGCTTCATGTCGGTCCGGTCCGTCTTCGCCCAGGACAGGTTGGTCGTCGCCGCCGGATCCTGCATGAAGGCGTTGGCATACGGATCGATCAGGATCGACCGCGCCTGGCGACCGATCAGCCCGCGGAACAGCAGCGCCAGCGCGGGGTCGCGGCGGACCAGCGGCAGATAGGGCTGGAGCTGCGCGGCGCTGTCGCGCAGCCACAGGCACGGGATGTCGCCGGTGATGACGAACGCATCGGGCTTGTCCTCGACGCTGCCCATGTGAACCGTCGTGTCGAGCGTGTTGGGAAAGCAATTCTCGAACAGCCAGGCGATCTCGGGATCGCCGATCCGCGCCTTGACGCGCGCGATCTCCGCCTCGACCGCGGGGCTCGTGAAGCGGCGATCGCCGGGGGCCGGGCGGCGGCTCGGCAGGGTCGCCGCGTGAATACGCGACGGCATCGCCGCGAGCGCCACGCCACCCGCGAGAACATCCCGCCGCCTCATTTCGGCAGGTCCAGCGCCGGGCCGTCGATCCTGACGTCGATGGACTGGCCGACCCCGTCGCCCGGCTGTCCGCCGCCGATATAAAGCCGGTAATCGCCCGGGATCACCCGCCGCGTCCCGTCGCGATCGACCAGGCTCATCGCGCGGGGATCGATCGTGAAGTGTATGCGTGCCTCCGCGCCCGGCTTGAGCGCGATCCGGCGGAAGCCGACAAGCTGGCGTTGCAGCACCGGATCGGTCGGCCCGCTCGTGCGCTGCGTCAGCGGGGTCCAATAAGCCTGCACCACCTCGTCGCCTTCGCGCGCGCCGATATTGCGGACGGTCGTCGCGACCGTCAGGCTTTCGCCCGCCGCGATGCGGGTCGGCGCGGCCGGTTCGGCATAGGAAAAGCGGGTATAGCTCAGGCCATGGCCGAACGGCCAAAGCGGCGTGCCCGTGAAATAGCGATAGGTCCGCTCCTTCATGCCATAATCGGCGAAGCCCGGCAGATCGGCGGTGTCGCGGTAGATCGTCAACGGCAATCGTCCGGCAGGGTTTGCCACGCCTGCCAGCGTGTCCGCGATCGCGGTGCCGCCGGCCTCGCCCGGATACCAGGCCGCGAGGATCGCATCCGCCTGCGCCGGATCGACCGCGACCGCGCTGCCGCTGGTCAGCACGACGACGATCGGCTTGCCGGTCGCGCGCAGCGCCGCGAGCAGGCGGCGCTGCGGCGCGGGCAGCGCGATGTCGGTGCGGTCGCCGCCCGCGAAGCCGGGCACCGATACCGGCAGTGCCTCGCCCTCCAGGTCGGGCGACAGACCCAGTACGGCGACGACGACGTCCGCACCCCGGGCCGCCGCGACGGCCTCGGCGATCATCGGCTCGGCCGGGGGCACCCAGCGCAGGCGGATGCCCTCGTCGGCAGTGACGTGATCGAGTTCGAGCCGGATCGCATGCGGCCGCTCGCCGGAAATGATCGTCTCGCCCAGCCCCTTCGCGGCATGGAGATCGGCGGACGCGCCATCGATCCACAGCCGGGTGCGGTCATGGACGGGGCAATCCTTCCAGCAGGCCGGCACGTCCACCATCAGCCGATACGCGCCCGGTCCCGGCGGCACGAGCATCCCTGTCCAGCGGACCGAAAACGGTTTCCCCTCCAGCGCGGGGAAGGGCGCGGCGCGGTTGTAGTCGAAGTCGACCCGCGCATCCTGCCGCGTCGCGACTGCGGGCGTCGCACCAGCAACCGGGCCGGCGAAATACGCGCCGCGCAGCCCCGGCCGGCCACCGGTGCTGAGCGCGGTTTCGGGGACCACCACCGGCGAACCCTCCGCCAGCACCGATCCTTGTGCATAGGACATGTTCGCCGCGCCGAACAGACGGCGCAGTCCCGCAAGCGGCGTCACCGGCGCCCGCGCAGTGCCGTGGTAATTGGCCTGGAGCACGCCCAGATCGTCGGCGTCGGCGCCGATGACGGCGATGCGGGTGCCGGCCTTGAGCGGGAGTAGGCCACGGTCGTTCTTCAGCAGCACCATCGCCTCGCGCGCCGCCGTAAGCGCAAGCGCCCGGTGCGCGGGCGTATCGATATCGCTCGCCGGGATGGCGGCCCAGGGGCTGGTCGTGCCCGGCGCGATGCCCAGCGCGCGCCGCGCCGCCAGCGCATGGCCGAGCGCGGTATCGATCGCACCCTCGCCGACCAGCCCGCGCGCCACCGCCTCGGGCAGCGCGGCATAGGTCCGGCCGCAGTCCAGGTCGGTCCCCGCCTTCAACGCCATCGCCGATGCGCCGGCGGCGTCGGGGGCGGCGTGGTGATAGTCGGCGATGTTGCCGACCGCGTCGCAATCCGACACGGTCAGCCCGGCAAACCCCCAGTCGCGTCGCAGCCGATCGGTCATCAGCGCGGACGATGCGCAGACCGGTGTGCCGTGGATCGCGTTGTAGGCGCACATCAGCGACCCCGCCTTGCCCTCGACGATCGCGGCGCGGAAGGCGGGGAGGTAGGTCGCCTCCAGATCATAGGGCGACACGTCGACGTCGAACCCGTCGCGCCCCGCCTCCGGTCCGCTGTGCACGGCGAAATGCTTGGCCGTCGCGATCACCTTGGGATGCGCCGGATCCGGCCCCTGCAATCCGCGTATGAAGGCGACGCCGAGCCGGGCGGTGAGGTATGGATCCTCGCCATAGGTTTCCTGCCCCCGCCCCCAGCGCGGATCACGGAAGATGTTGATGTTGGGGGACCAGATCGTCAGTCCCTCGTACATCCGGCGATCGGCCCCGGGGGGTCGCGCATTGAACTTCGCGCGCGCCTCCGTCGCGACGACATCGCCGATCCGAGCCAGCAGCGGCGCGTCCCAGGTCGCCGCCATCGCGATCGCCTGGGGGAAGACGGTCGCGTCGCCGTTGCGGGCGATGCCGTGCAGTCCCTCGCTCCAATAATCATAAGCGGGCAGGCCCAGTTTCGGTTCGGCAGGCGCGGCGTTCTGCAATTGCGCAGCCTTTTCCGCGACGGTCAGCGCCTGCGGTCCGGCGGCGGCGAGGAGCAGTGCGGCGATCATCGCGCATCCGCCGGGCCGAGCGTCGAGAGCGTCAGCGCGGTCGCCAGCGTCGCGGGCGCGGTGGCGGACACGATCGTCACCGCCCGGCTTTCGCCCGGCAACAGGTCGAACCCGTCGTCGGAGGGGCGCGCATCCAGCGTGCCGAAGCCTAGGTGGACCGCGCGCGCCAGCCGCGTCGCGGTGATCGTGGCGGTCTTGCCGTCCCAGCGCACCGACAGGCCGGGCGCGGGATAGGTCATCGCCTTTGGCGGCACCCGCTCGACGATCGCGCGCGACACCGCTCGGTCGCCGACGATCAGTTCGGCCACCGCATAGCTCGCTGCCGGGTCCGCCGTGCCGAACAGCTCCGCATCGCCCAGCATCGCCGCCTCGGTCGTCGCCAGCGGCGCGAGCGTGACCGCACGCTCGCGGTCGCCGATCAGGTGACCGTCCATATCCATCACCCGCATCCGCCAGCGCGCCGCGATCGGCGTGGTCGCATCGGACACCAATGCGATCCGCGTCGCGCCGTCCTTATGTTCGGCGACGATCGCCTGGGGCGCGTAGAAGCGCCGCGCGGCGAAGTTCAGCAGCTTCCACCGGCCGAACCAGTCGATGCTCGACCAGGACGCGCCCGGCCAGACATCGTTCAACTGCCAATAGAGCGACCCCATCGTCACCGGCCGGCAGGCGCGGTGGTGGAGCGCGGCGATGGTTATGCCGTCGGCCTGCATCACCTGGCTCAGATACACGAAATCGGCGAAGTCGCGCGGTTCGCGGTAGCGCGCGCGGATATACAGCAGCAGCCGCTGGTTGCCGTCGCCGCTCAGGAATTTCTGGTGCGCGCGCATCACCGCGCTTTCCGGCATCTGGTCTTCGGGCTTCGCGAAGGCGGCGATAGTCGCCAGCCCCGGCATCGCTTGGAGCCCATATTCGGACATGAAGCGCGGACAGCTGTCGAGATAGCGCTCTACCGGTTTCGATCCCGACCAGACGTCCCAATAATGCCGGTCGCCGTTCCGGTCGGTATCGATCGGGCCGTCATAATCGGTGCTGGGCGATCCGGGCCAATAGGGCGTGCCGGGCGAGCGCGTCGCCACCGCTTCGCGCAACACCGAATCGAACAGCACCGCCATCCCTGCGCCGACCCGTTCCTGCTCGTCCGCGCCGATCGCTTTCTTGAAATCCTTGCGATCGGACCAATTCTCCCAGCCCGACAGCACCTCGTTGCCGCCCGTCCAGATCACGATCGACGGATGCGCCTGCAGCCGGTCGACCTGCTCCGCCGCCTCGACGCGCACATTGTCACGGTAGGCGGTATCCGGCGGGGTCACCGCGCCGCCGAACATGAAGTCCTGCCAGACCATCAGGCCCATCGCGTCGGCCATGTCGTAAAAGGCGTCGTCGACATAATAGCCGCCGCCCCAGACGCGGATCATGTTCATGTTCGCGTCGCGCGCACCTTGCAGGACGTGGCGCATCTGTGCCGCGGTGACACGGGTCGGAAATTCGTCGAACGGGATCAGGTTCGCGCCCTTCGCGAACACGGGCACGCCGTTGACGCTGAACCCGAAGCTGCGCCCGTGCGCGTCGGTGTCGCGGATCAGCCGGACGGTGCGCAGGCCCGTGCGTTTCTCCGCATGGTCGATCGGCTTGGCCTGCGCGAGCAGCGTCGCGGCGACCGTGTACAGCGGCTGCGCGCCATAGCCGACGGGCCACCAAATCTGCGGATCGGCGATAGTCAGCGGCACCGACACCGCATTCGCACCGGGAGCGAGCGTGACGATTCGCGCGATGTGCATCCGTGCGCCCGTCGGCCCGGTGGCGTCGATGCGGACGGTCGCCGGGCCCGCATGATCGGCGACGATATCGAGCCGTGCGATCAGCCGCGCCTCGCGGGGCGACAGCGCTTCCTGCTCGACCCGCAGCGTCTCGATCCGGACATCGTCCCAGGCCTCGAGCCGCACGGGTCGCCATGGACCGATCGCGACGATCCGGGGACCCCAGTCCCAGCCATAGTGGTATTTGGGCTTGCGGATATAGGGCGATGTCTGGCGACCCTTGGGCTCGTCGCCGAACGCGGAATCATATTCGCCGGGCAGCGTGTTCTTTTGCGCGAGCACCATCGGCTGGAGAGCCTTGATCGGCGAGGCGAACGCGATGGTGAGCATGTTCGCGCCGACATGCAGCAGCGGCTTCGCATCCGCGCGCCAGCGGCGATGCGCATTGTCGGCGGTGATCAGCGGCTGGCCGTTCACGCTGACATGCGCGAAGGTGTCGAGCCCTTCGAACACCAGGTCGAGATGCCCCCGCGCCAGCATCGCCGGCGTGACGTCGATCGTCCGGCGATATTGCCAGCCGGTCAGTCCGACCCACTGGATCGCCGTTTCGTTCAGCCCGACGAACGGGTCGGGAACGATGCGGGCGGCGATCAGGTCCTGCTGGACGCTGCCGGGCACCGTTGCGGGCAGCCAGTGGGCGGCTTGTGGGTGGGCCTTCGCGGCAGCGGTGTCGGCGGGGTCGATCCGGACTTGCCAGCCGGTGTCGAGGGGGGCGCTCGTTCGGGGCGCTGCGTGGGCTGGAGCGGCGATGCACAAAACGAGGAACGCCAGCGCGCAAATCCCTCTCCTTTCAGGAGAGGGGGGGAGCCGCCGGAGCCGGCGGAAGGGTGAGGACAGCCCGACGCCAGCGAACGCTCCTGTCCTCACCCCGCGCCGCTTCGCGGCTTGCCCCTCTCCCGGAGGGAGAGAGGATGAGAAGAACCATATCACCGCGCCCGCGCCGCCAATTGCATCCGTTCCACCGTGTAGAACGGCCCATCCAGCGGCGCCGTGAACAGCATGCACAGGTCGCGGTCGCCGTCTGCCTTCGGCAAGGATCCCGTAAAGCGCATGCGCTGCGGCGTGGTGGCGGGGTTTGGCAGGACGAAGGTCGCTGCCACCGTGCCGTCACAGCCGCCCGCGCGGATGACCAGTTCGCCATAGGGCGTGACGTTGTAATGCGCGCGCAGCGCGGAGACCTCGTGCGCCAGCCCGTAATGCCGCGCCAGCCGGACGACATCGACGGTGAAGCTGCCCGCGATATCGAGCGGCGCGGCGGGATATTGCATGCAGGTATCGAAGATATTGACGTTGAACGCGGCGGCGCCGTCCTGCTGGTCGGGGTTGAGCGGCACGCGCAGGCCCAGCCTACCCTTGAGACACGCGACGATGTCCGAATTGCCGCGGTCCAGCAGCGCCGCGGCGCCGGTGTCGAAGCGGCGCGGGGCGGCGGTCGGGTGGCCGTCCGCGGCATAAGCGGCCGCACGGATCACGGTGCCGAGCGGAAGATCCAGCGGTGCCGCATAAGCGGTGGAGGCCGATGTCGGTGCGCTGCCGTCGGTCGTGTAGCGGATCGTGCCCCAGTCGGTCTGGGTCGAAAGCGCGACGCGCGCGCGACCGTGACGCAGCGTATCGCCCCGGCTGTCCGCCAGCGTGAACACGACCGAGAACGGACTGTCCGCCGCCGCGATCCCGGCCCGGGCATAGCGCGCCATCAGCGGATCCACGCGGGCGACGAAATCCGTAAAGTCGCGCGTCCCCTTGGGCGACCAGGTCCGTTCCGCCAGCGCCGCCGCACGCGGGAACAACGCATGCTGGAACTCGCCGGGCGAGACCAGATATTCGCTCCATGCATTCACTTGGGCGCCCAGGACATGGTCCATCTTGTCCGCCGCCAGCCCCTTGGGCGACGGATCATAGGCGTAGACCGCCGCCAGCGTCGATATCGCCAGCCGTCCGGGCTGTTCGTCGGCATGGTCGCTCGGCAGATTGTCGAGGTACAGTACGCCCGGGGTCAGCACCGTGTCGTGGCCCTGGTTGGCGGCGTCGATCGCGCCCTGTTCGCCGCGCCACGACATGATCGATGCGGACGGGGGCAGTCCGCCTTCCAGTATCTCGTCCCAGCCGATCAGCCGGCGACCGTGCTTCGCCAGATAGGTGCCGAACCGGTCGATCAGCCAGCTTTGCAGCTGATTCTCGTTCTTCAGCCCCAGCGCCTTGATCTGAGCCTGGACCGCGGGCGATCGTTCCCACTGGTCCTTCACCGCCTCGTCGCCGCCCAGATGGACGAACTGGCCGGGAAAGATGTCGATCAGCTCGTCCAATACCGCCTCGACGAACGCGACGCCCTTCGCGTCCGGGTTGAGCAGATAGGGGTTCACGCCCCAATCATGCCCGACCGCGGGAGCGTCGCCGAACACGCCGAATTCGGGATAGGCCGCGACCAGGGCCTGGGCATGGCCGGGCAGGTCGACCTCGGGCACGATCGTGATGCCACGCGCGGCTGCATAGGCGACCAGCGCCTTCAGTTCGGCTTGCGTGTAGAAGCCGCCGACCGGCTTGCCCGGTGCCCCGCCGGTCGACGGCGGTGTGCGCCACGCGCCGATCTGGGTGAGTTTGGGGAAACGCTTGATCTCCACGCGCCAACCCTGATCGTCGGTCAGGTGAAGGTGCAGCGTATTGAGCTTCACCGCCGCCATCTGGTCGACGATGGCGTAGAGCGCGGGGAGCGGCTGGAAATGGCGCGCCACATCGACCATCACGCCGCGCCAGCGGAACCGCGGCGCATCGTCGATGACGAGCGCGGGCACCGTGACCGGCCGACCGAAGGCGCGGTCCGGGCTGAGCAATTGCGCCAGCGTCATCGCGCCGTGGACCAGGCCGGGATCCCCGCTGGCGCTGATCCGGATGCCGGCGGGGTCGACGGTCAGGCGATAGGCGTCGTCGCCCTTGATGGATGCGTCGCGGTCGATCCGGATCGCACCCGTGCGTGCGATCGGCAACGCGATGCCGCGCTCGAGCTTCACATGTTCGGCCAGCAGGTGCGCCGCGTTGACCGCGCCGGGGTCGGTCGCGGCGATGCCGGTGGCGGCGGAGACGGTGAAGCTGCCGGTCGCGCGGACGATGCTCGCGGGCAGCGGAACCAGCGGCAGCGCGGGGTCGGGCGCGGCGGCGGCGGGCATGGTCGCGGCGACGGCGAACGCGGCGATCGCGATCCGAACGGCGTTGGTCGAAAACAGGCGAAGCATAGGGTCCCGGCGTCTCCTGCCGAATTGCGCCATGCATTCGGTACGAAATTGGTACTATGGACATTCGTCCGCGTCTAGGGTGCGGTCGGTGCTTATTCCGCCGCGTGAAAATACCCTTCCCGGCGAGGGTCGGGCCAGTTGCGAGGCGACGACGACGGCGGTACGCGCTTGTCAGCTCGACCTTGCCGCGGGGGAGGGGAGACTTGCCGGGAGGCGACATCTGCGTGTTGGACGCGTGTAAACCGATCCAGTCTTCGGACCGCCGAGCCAGGGCGCACGGCATATGACCCGCTTGCTGGAGATCTGCGTCGACGATGCCGCCGGGCTGGCGGCCGCGATCGCTGGCGGTGCGGACCGGATCGAATTGTGCGCCGCACTGACGCTGGGCGGGTTGACCCCATCGCCCGCGTTCGTGGCGCAGGCGGTGCGGACGGGGGTGCCGGTGCATGTGATGATCCGCCCCCGCGCGGGCGATTTCACCTATTCTGCCGACGAGCTGGCGCTGATGGCCAGCGACATCGAAGGCTATGCGGCACTGGGCGCGGCGGGGTTCGTGACCGGGGTCGCGCGCCCCGACGGCCGGCTCGACGGCGACGCGCTCGCCCGTCTGCGCGCCGCAGCGCCTTCGTGCCGCGCTGTCGTCCACCGCGCGATCGATCTGACGCCGGACCCTTGCGCCGCGATCGAGGATGCCTGGCGCGCGGGGTATGATTTCGTGTTGAGTTCGGGCGGTGCGCGCGCAGCGACGGACGGCGCGGGGCTGTTGGCGCGGATGGTCGCCGTGGCGGATCGGCGGTTGACCGTCATCGCGGGCGCAGGCGTCACGCCGGGCAACGTCGGCGCACTGGTCCGGGCCACCCGCGTCGAGCAGGTCCATGCCTCGGGCAGCGAAGCGGCGGACTGGTACGACCCGCGGATCGTCGCGTTCGGCTTCGCGATCGGGCCGCGGCGGGGGGCCGCGGCGTCGCGCGTCGCGGCCTTGCGCGCGGCGCTTTCGCAGGCATGAAACAGACCGTTGCCAGATGCCGTCGGCGACCCCTATATAACCAATATGGCATGTATAGCGGACTTATTGCCGAATAGGGTGGACCGCGGTATCTGCTCGTCAGCGTGGACCGGGGAAACCACCGCGGGCAGTAGGATTTTTCGGAATATGTCGTTTTCTGGCCAGATTGGATCCTTTCGGCGCGGCAATCCGGCGCCGCTCTATCTTCAGCTGCAGCAGCTGCTGCGCGATGCGATCCAGAAAAACGTACTGTCGGAAGAGGACGCGATCCCCGCGGAACGCGACCTCGCGACCGAATATGACGTGTCGCGCATCACCGTGCGCAAGGCGATCGGCGGGCTGGTGGAGGAGGGGCTGCTGACCCGGCGCCGCGGGGCCGGAACGTTCGTCGCCGCGCGCGTCGAGAAAAGCTTTTCCAAATTATCGTCTTTTTCCGAGGACATGATCTTGCGCGGCCGTACGCCGAGCAGCAGCTGGGTCAACAAATCCACCGGCACCGTCACCCCGGACGAAGCGATGTCGCTCGGTCTTTCGCCGGGCGCGCAGGTGTATCGTTTCCAGCGCATCCGTTACGCCGACGACGTGCCCATGGCGTTCGAAAGCTCGACGATCGCGGGCTATTGCCTGCCGTCGACCGATGCGGTCGGCGAATCGCTCTACGAAGCGCTGGAGGCGGCGGGTAGCCGACCGGTGCGCGCGCTGCAGCGGTTGCGCGCGGTGCCGTTCGCGGCGGAACATGCGCGGATGCTCGACGTCGATCCGGGACATGCCGGGTTGCTGATCGAACGTCGCGGTTTCCTGCGCGACGGGCGCGCGGCGGAGCATACCCAATCTTTCTACCGCGGCGATGCATACGACTTCGTTGCCGAACTGACGGATCTCTGATGCAGATGAGCGCGAACGGGCGGGTGCGGCGTTGACGGTGGGCCTTCGCGATGCGCCGCCGCGCACGATGATGGGTCGCGAGACGCTGGAGGCGCCGGCGATGGTCGCGCGGATGCTGCGGGACAATCGCGCCGCGGTCGCCGGGCTGGCTGCGCGGTTGCGGGCCGCGCCCCCGGCGGTCGTCGTCACCTGCGCGCGCGGATCGTCCGACCATGCCGCGACCTACGGCAAATATCTGATCGAAACGCTGATCGGCGTACCCGTCGCCTCCGCCGCACCGTCGGTGGCGTCGCTCTACGATTCGCCGGTGCAGGCGGCGGGGGCGCTGTGCATCGCGATCTCGCAATCGGGGCGCAGTCCCGACCTGCTCGCGACCGTCGCGGCATACCGGGATGCGGGCGCGCATGTCGTGGCATTGGTCAACGACGCGACCTCGCCGCTGGCCGAGGCCGCGGATACGCTGTTGCCGCTATATGCCGGTCCCGAATTGGCGGTGGCGGCGACGAAATCGTGCATCGCCGCGCTGGTCGGGCTCGCCGCGATCGCTGCGGCCTGGTCGGGGGACGCGGCGCTGACCGCTGCGCTGGACCGGTTGCCGGACGATCTGGAGACCGCGCTGTCCGTCGATTGGTCGCCCGGCGTCGCGCCCTTGGCATCGGCGACGCAGATGTTCGTGCTGGGGCGCGGTTACGGCTTCGGCGTCGCACAGGAAGCGGCGCTGAAGCTGAAGGAAACCAGCGCGATCCAGGCCGAGGCGTTCAGTGCCGCTGAAGTGCGCCACGGGCCGATGCGGATCGTCGAGCCGGGCTTCCCCGTGCTCGCCTTCGCGACATCGGACGCGGCGGGGGCCGACGTCGTGGCGGTGGCGGATAGTTTCGCTGCGCGCGGGGCCGCGACGTTGGTCGCGCATGCGGGCGGGACCGGCCCGCTGCCCGCCGCGGCCGGCCATCCGGCGCTGGAGCCGATCGCGATGCTAGCCAGCTTCTACCGGCTGGCCGAGGCGCTGTCGCTCGCCCGCGGGCTCGATCCCGACTCCCCGCCGCATCTCGCAAAGGTGACGCAGACGGTATGAAGCGCGTGCGCTTTGCGAACGGCCATGTCGTCGCGTCCGGCGGTGTGCGCGCGGATGCCGAATTCCTGGTCGATGGCGACCGGATCGCATCGATCGCCCCGATCGGCGACGACCGCGCCGATGCGATCGACCTGGGCGGCGGCTGGCTGATGCCGGGGTTCATCGACACTCAGGTGAATGGCGGCGGTGGCGTGCTGTTCAACGACCATACCGATGTCGAGGGCATCCGCGCGATCGGCGCGGCGCATGCGCGCTACGGCACGACGGCGTTCCTGCCGACGCTTATCAGCGAGGAACCGGCGCGGATCGCGATGGCGTTGGACGCGGTCGATGCGGCGATCGATGCGGGCGTGCCGGGGGTCGTCGGCGTGCATATCGAGGGGCCGATCCTGAACCCGCTGCGCAAGGGCATCCACGACGCCGCGAAGTTCCGGCTGCTCGATCCCGCGATCGTCGCGCTGCTGACGCGACCGCGCCGGGGGCGGGTGATGGTGACGCTGGCACCCGAACTGGTGTCGATCGACGATCTGCGCGCTTTGATCGCGGCCGGCGTCATCGTCAGCGCCGGGCATAGCGAGGCGGACTACGCGACGATGATCGCCGCGTTCGATGCGGGCTTGAGCGGCGTGACGCATCTGTTCAACGCGATGGCGCCGTTGCACCAGCGCGAACCCGGCGTGGTCGGCGCGACGCTGGACGATCCACGGCCTTATAGCGGGCTGATCGTCGACGGCGTCCATGTCGCCGCCCCGGTGCTGCGCGTGGCGTTGAAGGTGCGGCCGTTCGACCGCCTGATGCTGGTGACCGACGCGATGCCGTCGGTCGGCGCGGTCGACAAGGGGTTCATGCTGCAGGGCCGGCGGATCGACGTGGCGGACGGAACCTGCACCTATGCCGACGGGACGCTTGCCGGCTCCGATCTCGACATGGCGGCGGCGGTCGCGAACAGTGTCGCGGATATGGGGATCACGCCCGATGCGGCGGCGGCGATGGCGGCGGCGAACCCGGCGGCGTTCCTGGGGCTGTCGGCGGAACGCGGTTCGCTCGCGACGGGGTTGCGCGCGGACTGGGTCGTTCTCGACGCCGCGCTGAAACCCGTCGAGACCTGGATCGGCGGCGAACGGTTCCGGGCCGCATGACGATCGATCGCCGCCAGTTCGTGGCCCGGACGGCGGCGACGGGCGCCGCGGCCATCGCGCCGATCCCCGCGCTCGCCGCGGTGCCGGGCGAGGCATTGCCGATGCCTGCGCCGATCGACGGGCTGCCACGGCCCGCGATCATCCAGGATCCGGGCCGCGTCCTGCTGGACCAGGGCTGGTCGTTCCACGAGGGCGATATCCTCCCCGTGCCGCCCGCCGGCCACAACGCGACCTATATGAGCGTCAAGGCGGGCAATGCGCAGGGCGCCGCGGCGCCCGATTACGACGATTCGGACTGGCCGATCGTCACGCTGCCGCACGATTGGGCGTCGTTCCAGCCCTTCGTCGAAACCGCGAACCTGTCGCAGGGGTATCGCCCCCGCGGGATCGGCTGGTATCGTCGTACGCTGCAACTGGATCCCGCGGATCGCGGCCGGCAGATCGAGCTGCAATTCGGCGGCATCGCCACCAATGCGACGATCTGGATCAACGGCAGCGTCGTCGCGCATAATTTCAGCGGCTACAACAGCATCTATGTCGACATGACGCCGTTCGCGCGGTTCGGCGATGCGGTGAACATTATCGCCATCAGGGTCGACGCGACGGTGATGGAAGGCTGGTGGTACGAGGGTGCCGGGCTGTACCGCCATGCCTGGCTGGCGACGCGCGCGCCCGTCGCGATCGCGACCGACGGCGTTCACTGCGATCCGCGGCGTGGGGCGGATGGCGGCTGGACGGTGCCGGTCACGGTCACCGCGCGCTCGATCGAGGATCAGGCGGTGCCGGTCCGGGTCGCGGCCACGCTGCTCGACCCGGCCGGCAAGGTGGTGGCGACGGCCCGATCCGACGTGGCGACGGTGCCGCCGCTCGGCGATGGCGACATCGGCGCGACGTTGCGCGTCGAATCGCCGGCCTTGTGGTCGGTGGACACGCCCACGCTCCATACCGTTCTGGTGACGCTGGAGCGGGACGGGCAGACGGTCGACACCCGCCATGTGCCCATCGGCTTCCGCACCATCCGCTTCGATGCGGACAAGGGTTTCCTGCTCAACGGGCGGTCGCTGAAGATCAAGGGCGTGTGCATCCACCAGGATCATGCCGGCGTCGGCACCGCGGTGCCCGACGCGCTGATCGCGTGGCGGTTGCAGCGGTTGAAGGATATGGGCTGCAACGCGATCCGGTCGTCGCACAACGCGCCCGCGCAGGAACTGCTCGATCTTTGCGATCGGATCGGGCTGCTCGTCATGGACGAGAATCGGCAGTTCAATCCCAGCCCCGACTATATGGCGCAACTGCGGTGGCTCGTACGGCGCGACCGCAACCACCCGAGCGTCATCCTGTGGTCGGTGT
>CAXTVB010000003.1:0-6989 GCA_964247555.1 uncultured Sphingomonas sp.
TGCGATTCTCGACACGCCGTCGGAGGCGGGGTTCGACGCTATCGTCCGTCTCTCAGCGCGCGCCTGCGACGCGCCCACCGCCCTGGTCAGCATGGTCGCCGACGATCGCCAATGGTTCAAGGCGCGGTCGGGCTTTGCGGAGGCGCAGACCGACCTGGCGACATCGGTCTGCGCGCATACGATCGCGGCCGACGGTCTGCTGGTGATCCCGGACCTGGCGCTCGACCCGCGGACGTCGGGCAATCGACTGGTCACGAGCGCGCCCTATGCGCGGTTCTACGCCGGCGCGCCGCTCCGGGTTGCCGACGGGCAAGTGCTGGGTGCGCTGTGCGTGATCGATCTCGCGCCGCGGCCGCAGGGGCTGACCCCGGATCAGGCGGAGACGCTGCGTGCGCTGGCGGGACAGGTCGTCGCGCTGCTGGAACTGCGCCGCGCGCTGGCGCTGCGCGTATCGCGCGAAGCGCATTGGCGCGGGCTGTTCGAGCAGTTGAGCGAAGGCTTCGTCGTGAAGGACGCGGTGCGCGACGCCGATGGGACGATCGTCGACTGGCGCTATGTCGAGGTGAACGACGCGTGGTGCGCGATGCTGGGGCTGGCGGGCACGCCGATGATCGGCCGGACATTGCTGGAGATGTTTCCGACGATCGAGCGGGCCTGGATCGACGATTTCGCCGCCGTCGTGGACACCGGCGAGCCGCGCACGTTCCGCCGCGAGATCGCTGCGCTCGGCCGCTGGTACGAAGGCCGCGCGTTCCGCATCGGCCCCGACCGGTTCGCCGCCACCTTCGTCGAGATCACCGACCAGGTCCGCCGCGAACGTCGGCAGGCGGCGCTGCTGACGCTGGGCGATCGGCTGCGCGCGCTGGACAGCATCGCGGCGATGACCGCGGGGGCCAGCCGCGCCGTCGGCGAGGCGCTGGGCGTCACGCGCGTCGGCTTCGGGCGCTTCGACGCCACGCAGGAACATCTGGAGGTCGCGCCCGGCTGGACCGCCCCGGGCCAGCGCGTGCTCGCCGGAACGCGCAAGGTAGCCGATTATGGCGACATCCTCGACGACCTGAAACACGGCGCCCCGCTGGTGGTGGCGGACGTCGAAACGGACCCGCGCACCGCCGGATCGATCGCGGCGTTGCAAGCCATCGGCGTCCGGGCGCAAGTCAACATGCCGGTGCGCGACAAGGGGCGGGTCGTCGCCCTGTTCTTCGTCCACGACGAGAAGCCGCGCGACTGGACGTCGGGCGACCTGGCGTTCCTGCGCAGCGTCGCGGACCGGCTGGAGGTCGGCGTCGCGCGGCTGCAGGCGGACGAGCGGCAGAAACTGCTGAACGAGGAATTGTCCCACCGGCTGAAGAACACGCTGTCGATCGTCCAGGCGATCGCGACGCAGACGCTGAAATCGGTCGCCGAACGCCCCGCGGTCGACGCGCTGGAGCGGCGGCTGATGGCATTGGGCGCGGCGCACGACGTCCTGCTGCGGACCGATTGGACGGGCGCCGATCTGCGCCAGGTGGCGGAGGACGTCATCGGCGCGGTCGTGCCGCTCGACCGGTTCGTGATCGAGGGGGAGCCGACCGCGTTCGGCGCGCGCGCGGCGCTGTCGCTATCGCTGCTGCTGCACGAGCTGGCGACCAACGCCACCAAATACGGCTCGCTGTCGTCGGAGGCCGGGACGGTGACGCTGGCGTGGCGGACCGAGCATGGCGCACGCGGTCCCGACCTGCTGCTGTCCTGGACCGAGCGCGGCGGGCCCCCCGCGACCGAGCCGACTCGCCGCGGGTTCGGATCGAAGCTGATCCGCATGGGCCTGATCGGAACAGGCGGGGTTGACGTACGTTATGAGGATTCCGGCTTTTCAGTGATGATGCGCGCGCCGCTCGTCGAACTGCAATCGGCCTGACCAGGAAAGCGATCCCCTTTTGCCGGACCCCGCCGCGGCGTCGCATGGAATACCCGTCTTGCTGGTGGTGGAGGACGAACCCCTGCTGCGGATGCTGGCGATGGACGTCGCCGAGGAGGCGGGGTTCTGCGTCATCGCGGCGGCGAACGCCGACGATGCGGTGCTGATCCTGGAGTCCCGGACCGACATCCGCGTCGTGTTCACCGATATCGACATGCCGGGATCGCTGGACGGCATGAAACTGGCGGCAAGCATCCGCGATCGCTGGCCGCCGATCCACATCATCCTGACATCGGGGCATGCGAAACCGCTGCCGGCGGAACTGCCGGAGGGTAGCGTGTTCTTCGCCAAGCCTTATCGGCAGGATCGGGTGATGGAGGCCATGCGGCGGATGGCGGCCTAGGGGTCGGACTGTTCACGGATTTCATCGCGAGCCGCATGCTCGACGCGTATGATCGCATATCAACCTCCGTCACCCCGGCCTTGCGCCGGGGTCCCGCTTCTTCGGGCCGGAGGAAGAAGCGGGAGCGTGGGTGATACTCTCCCGAGCGAAGCCGAAGGCTCCGGGGCGACGGTATCGCATCCACCACTTTCCGAACACGTACGCCTCGCCGGCGAAGGCCGGGGTCCAGTCGCAATGTCCTGTCGGTGGCGGACGGCCATCGTGAGCATCTCGCAACTGGACCCCGGCCTTCGCCGGGGAGGCGGATTGCGGGCATCCGCTGTGCCCCTTCGAAGACCGAACGCCAATGCAACCGGATCACCCGCGACCAAATCCTAACCAAACCGGTACAAAACAGTTGACAGCGCGACGCTGTTTCGGTACATAACAGGAACGCTGAAGAATTGCGAGTCGAAGGGGCCGGGGCGGCGACGCCTGTCGGCCCCTTTTGCTGTGCGTTTTTGGGGAGGGTGGAATGGAACCGGAAGAAACACGCGCACCGCGGCGTGGGGTGACCCCGATCGACTGGACGTCCGAACGCAAGGAGGCGTTCTTCGATCATCTGGCGATCGCGGCCAGCGTCACGAAATCGGCTGCGGCGATCGGCGTGACGCCGGGCGCGGTACATCAACTGCGGCACCGCGATCCTGCCTTCGCGGCAGCTTGGGAAGACGCTGTCGAGGCGGGTTATGCCTCGATCGAGATGAGGCTGATTGGTCATGTGCTCGGCGGCCTGTCGCGGGGCGATGCCATCGAGCCGGTGGGCCATGGTGCCGAAGCCATCGATGTCGAGTTGGCGCTTCGCATGCTGAAGGAGCGCGAGAGTCGGCGTAGCGGAACGAAGGATCGCGGCGGTCGCAGGCTACAGCGGGCGACCGCCGCCGAAACCGATGCGACCATCCTTGCCAAGCTGGCCGTGATCGCCGCACGGAAGAAGGGCGCTTGAGCAGGCGGCTGGGCGCGGTCCCGCCGTTCGAGCAACTATGGTCGATCTCGCCGGATGAACGCGCGGAGGTGGTTCGCGCGCTTCCCATGCCGCAGAAACGCGAATTGAACACGCGCTGGGAAGCGTGGGCGCATCATGGGCAACACGCGCCCGACGGCGACTGGCGGATTTGGCTGATCCGGGCGGGGCGCGGGTTCGGGAAAACCCGCGCGGGGGCGGAATGGGTGAGCGCTGTGGCGCGCGCCAATCCGAAGGCGCGGATTGCGCTGGTCGGCGCGACGATAGCCGACGCGCAGCGCGTCATGATCGAAGGGGCGAGCGGTTTGCGCTCGGTCGCCTGGGCGGAAGAGCAGGTGGTGTGGCGCGGCACCAAGTGGGAGTTCGTCTTCCCCTCCGGCGCGTGCGCCTTCGTCTATTCGGCGGAAGCGCCCGAAGCCTTGCGTGGGCCCGAACATCACGCCGCCTGGTGCGACGAACTGGCGAAATGGCGCGGCGGCGATGCGGCTTGGGACAATCTCATGATGGGGCTGCGGCTGGGCGATGCGAAGGTCGTGGTGACGACGACGCCGCGCCCGGTGCCGCTGATGCGGCGGCTGCTGGCGATGCCGGGGCTCGTCGAGACGGTGGGGCGGACGGTCGACAACCCGCATCTGCCGGTGTCGTTCGTCGCCGCGATGGCGCAGCATTACGGCGACACGCGGCTCGGCCGGCAGGAACTGGGGGGCGAGATGATCGAGGATGTGGTCGGCGCATTGTGGACGCGCCGCGGGATCGAGGCATGCCGCGTGGTCGCGGTGCCGGCGCTGGTCCGGGTGGTCGTGGGGGTCGATCCGCCCGCGGGCACCGGCGGCGATGCGTGCGGGATCGTCGCGGTCGGGCTGGGCGCGGACAGGAACGGCTATGTGCTGGAGGATGCGAGCGTGGTCGGGGCTTCACCCGAAGGCTGGGCGCGCGCGGTTGCGGCGTGTGCGCAGCGGCACGGCGCGGACCGCGTGATCGCCGAGGTGAACCAGGGCGGTGCGATGGTGACCAGCGTGCTGCGCGGTGCCGCGGCGAACCTGCCGATCAAGACGGTCCATGCGACGAAGGGCAAGGTGGTCCGTGCGGAACCGGTCGCGGCGCTCTACGAACGCGGCAAGGTCCGCCATCTCGGCGCGTTTCCCGCGCTGGAGGACGAGCTGTGCGGGCTGTGCACGGGCGGGCGGTACGAAGGGCCGGGTCGGTCGCCCGACCGGGCGGATGCGCTGGTCTGGGCGGTGACGGCGCTGATGCTGGAGACGGCGGGCGACCCGTCGGTGCGGGTGGTGGGGTAGGCATCCTTTCTAGGATGCGTCGAACGCCGGGGCCACCTGCTCCCCCTCCCGTTTACGGGAGGGGAGACGAGTGCGTGCGGGCGGGGCAGGTCCCCGATCGAAATCAACCCGTCACCCCGGCCTTGCGCCGAGGTCCCGCTTCTTCGGCGGACAAGAAGAAGCGGGGCCCCGGCTCAAGGCCGGGGTGACGGATAGGGGTCGGGCCAACACGCTTCCGTCATGCCGGACTCGTCCCGGCATCCAGAGCCACAAGCGACGGTGCTCGCGACCCTGGATGCCGGGACGCGCCCGGCATGACGACGTTTAGCGGCGGTAGTGGATGTCGATCCCCCGCCCGCCTTTTAAAGGACAAAACACATGAAACTCTTCGGGTGGAAGGGCGCGCGCGATGGCGCGCGGCCGGCTTTGTCGCGTGCGGGCGGGGGCGCCTTCGCCGGCGACTGGCCGCAGGGGTATGAGGCGCAGGTCCGCGCCGGCTACCGCGACAATGCGGTGGGGCAGCGCGCGGTGCGGTTGCTCGCGGAAGGCGTCGGCGACGCGCCGCTCGCGGCGTCCGACCCGCGGCTGCTCGCGCTCGTCACCGCGCGGTCGGGCGGACAGACGCTGCTGGGCGACGTCGCGGCGCAGTTGCTGCTGCACGGCAACGCCTATGTCCAGTTGCTGCGCGATGCCGATGGCGGCGTGGCCGAGCTGTACGCACTCCGCCCCGAACGCGTGAGCGTGGAGCCGGACGCGAGCGGCTGGCCCGCGGCCTATGCCTACCGCGTCGGCGGCAATGTCACGCGGTTGTCGGCGGACCCGGTGCGGCCGCAGGTCGTGCATATCAAGGCGTTCAACCCGCTCGACGATCATTACGGGCTCGGGTGCCTCGGCGCGGCGTCGGGGGCGGTGGCGGTGCACAATGCCGCGGCGCGCTGGAACAAGGCGCTGCTCGACAATGCCGCGCGGCCGTCGGGCGCGCTGGTGCACGAGGCCGCCGATGGATCGGTGCTGTCGCCCGACCAGTTCGACCGGCTGCGGCGCGAGATGGAGGAGGGGTTCGCGGGCGCCGCGAACGCAGGACGCCCGATGCTGCTGGAGGGGGGGCTGCGCTGGCAGGCGATCAGCCTGACGCCCGCCGAGCTGGATTTCGTCGGCACCAAGGCGGCGGCGGCGCGCGAGATCGCGCTCGCCTTCGGGGTGCCGCCGATGCTGCTCGGGCTGCCGGGCGACAACACCTACGCCAATTATCGGGAGGCGAACCGCGCCTTGTGGCGGCTGTCGGTGCTGCCGATGGCGGGGACGATCCTGGATGCGCTGGCGCAGGGGTTGCGCGGGTGGTTTCCGGACGCGGCGCTGTCGGTCGATCTCGACCGGGTGGCGGCGATCGCGGAAGACCGCGCGATCCTGTGGGACATGGTCGGCAAGGCGGACTTCCTGACGACCGAGGAGAAGCGCGCCAAGGTCGGGCTGTCGTGACGGCCCCCCTTTTTTCGGGGCACGTCTTGGCGCAGCTGATGAAGCAGGGGGCGGAGCGGGGCGCGGACCTGGTGACGCTGCGCGCGATCGCGGAGGAAGCCGGCGAGCTGGGCGCGACGCGCGCGCTGACCCGGCTGGGGCTGGCGGACGACCGGGCGGAGCGCGACGTGGCGGAACTGCGCGAGCTGCTGGGCGCGTGGCGCGATGCGAAGCGATCGGCGTGGAAGGCGATCGTGGGCTGGGCCTGCGCGGCGGTGCTGGCCGCGCTCGCGCTGAAGCTGGGCTTCGGGGCGCTCGTGAAATGAGCGGGCGTTTCACCGGATACGCCGCGCTGTTCGACCGGGTCGACCGCGCGGGCGACGTGATGCGCGCGGGAGCGTTCGGCGAACCGCGGACGGTGCCGCTGCTGTGGCAGCACCGGGGTGCGCCGGTCGGCCGCGCTTCGGTGCGCGAGGATTCGGCGGGGCTCGTGGTCGAGGGGGTCATCGACGACCCCGATCTGGCCGCGGCGGTGCGCGGCGGCGCGGTCGCGGGGCTGTCGGTCGGTTACCGCCCGCGCGCAGTCCGCCAGGGCGCGCACCGCGAGCTGACCGCGGTCGACCTGGTCGAGGTCAGCCTGGTCGCCGTGCCGATGCAGCCGCTGGCGCGGGTCGCCAAATTTTTCACCTGAGGAGACGGTAATGGAAACGGACAACGAAATGACGGCGGGCGTGGTGTCGCGCCCGGTGCTGGAGGGTGCGCGTCCCGGCGGCGCGGCGTTCGAGGGCTTCGTCCGCCAAGGCACGACGGTGGAGATGAAGGCCTTTACCGGCGTCACCGGGGATTCGGGCGGCTTCGCGATCCCGCGCGAGATCGACGCGACGATCGACCGGACGCTCGCCTCGATCTCCCCCCTTCGCGGCATCGCCAATGTCGTGAAGGTCGGATCGGCGG
>CAXTVB010000003.1:6999-10592 GCA_964247555.1 uncultured Sphingomonas sp.
CGGCGGGGTATCGCAAGCTGGTGACGACGGGGGGGACGCCGTCGGGCTGGGCGGCGGAGACCGACGCGCGCGGGCAGACCGGGACGCCGGTCTTCGCCGAGATCGCGCCGCCGATGGGCGAGCTGTACGCCAATCCGGCGGCGAGCCAGGCGATGCTCGACGATGCCGCGTTCGATGTCGAGGCGTGGCTGGCGGACGAGATCGCGACCGAATTCGCGCGGGCGGAAGGCGCGGCGTTCGTCGGCGGATCGGGGGCGGGTCGCCCGCGCGGCTTCCTGCAATCGCCGGTCGCCGCCGCGGCGGACAATGCGCGGGCGTTCGGGACGCTGCAATATCTGGCGACGGGCAATGCCGGCGACTTCGGCGACCATCCCGACGAGCGGCTGATCGACCTGGTCCAGAGCCTGCGGGCGCCGTACCGCCAGGGCGCGAGCTTCGTGATGAACGCCGCGACCCTGGCGCGCATCCGCAAGCTGAAGACCGCGGACGGCGCGTTCCTGTGGGCGCCGAGCCTGGTCGCCGGCACGCCGGCGACGTTGCTCGGCTATCCGGTGGTCGAGGCGGCGGACATGCCCGACATCGCCGCGAACGCGCTCGCCATCGCGTTCGGCAATTTCCGCATCGGCTACCTGATCGCCGAGCGGGCGGAGACGCAGATCCTGCGCGATCCGTACAGCAACAAGCCGTTCGTCAATTTCTACGCGACCAAGCGCGTCGGCGGCTGCGTGTCGAATTCGGAGGCGATCAAGCTGCTGAAGTTCGCGGCGGCGTAAAACCTCTCTGCCCTCACCCTTCCGGCGCTTCGCGCCTCCCTCCCTCTCCCAGCGGGAGAGGGAAAAGAAGCCGAAGGCGGCGAAGGGTGAGGACAGTCTTTCTTTTCTGGGGAGACCAACATGACCGCATCGGCAATCCCGACCGCCGTGATCGCCGATGCGGTCGCGGCGGCGGCGGGCTATCTGCGGCTGGCGGACGGGGTGGCGGACGACGTGCTGACGCGCGCGACCGCCACCGCGCTGGCGCTGGGCGAGGCGTATCTGGGCACGGCGATCGTCGCGCGGCCGTTCGAGGACGTGATCCGCGTCGGGCCGGGATGGCGGCTGCTCGACGCGAAACCGGTCAGCGCGATCACCGGCGTCACCGCGCTGCCGGTCGGCGCCGCGCCCTATGTGCTGCCGGTGGATCGATACGCGATCGACATCGATGCGGACGGTGACGGCTGGGTACGCGTCTTCGAGGCGGCGGGGGTGGAGCGGGTCGCGGTCGCCTATGTCGCTGGGGTCGCGACGGCCTGGAGCGACGTGCCCGCGGCGGTGGCGCAAGGCGTCGCGACGCTCGCCGCGCATCTGTTCGAGGCGCGCACCAGCGACGCCGTCCCGCCCGCCGCGATCGCCGCGCTGTGGCGACCCTATCGGCGGATGCGGATCGGCGCGGCGGTGATGCGATGACCGTCCGCGCGATGCTGCAGGCCGCGGTCGTGCAGCAAGTGTCGGCCGCGGTGCCGGGTGTCCGCGTCCTCGACGCGCCGCCGGGGCGGATCGGCGGGCCCTATGCGGTGGTCGACGAGCCGGTGCTGACCGACTGGAGCACGAAGACCTGGGAAGGCCGCGAGGGGCGGCTGGTCGTGCTGCTCTACGACGGCGGCGAGCGACCGGTGCGATTGCGCACGGCCTGCGATGCGGTCGAGGCGGCGCTGGCCGACCCGCCGCCATTGCCCGCCGGCTGGCGGATCGTGCGGCTGACCTTCGTGCGCAGCCGGATCGCGCGGATCGCCGCCGACCGGTGGAGCGGCGCGGTGGAGTTCCAGGTCCGTGTGGTCCGGGGGGATACGTGAAGCGCCGAACATCACCATCGTCACCCCGGCACGAGTCCGGGGTGACGGAAGTATTTTCCGAACCGAACCGAACATTTCAACGAGGAGAACCAACATGGCCATCGAAAGAGGAAGCGCGTTCCTGTTGAAGGTCGGGGATGGCGCGACGCCGCCCGCCTTCGCCACGGTCGCGGGACTGCGTACCACCCAGCTGACGGTGAACGGCGAGACGGTCGTCGTCACCAACAAGGATTCGGGCGGGTGGCGCGCGCTGTTGTCGGGCGCGGGGGTGCGCAGCGTGACGGTCGCGGGGGCGGGGGTTTTCACCGGTTCCGCCGCGGAGGTGCGGATCAAGAACAATGCATTGTCCGGTATGATCGACGATTACCGGCTGAGCTTCGAGAGCGGCGAGACGATGACCGGGCGCTTCCTGGTCGCGCGGCTCGATTATGCCGGCGATTTCAACGGGGAGCGAACCTACACCATGAGCCTGGAAAGCTCCGGCCCGGTGGTGGCGGCATGAGCGGCATCGATACCGCAACCGCGGCGATCGCGAACGCGCTCCCCGCCAATCCGGCGCGCGGCGAAGCGAGCGTCCGCGTCGCCGGGGTCGACATCGCGCTCCGCCCGACCTTCCAGGCGCTGGTCGCCGCGGAGGGCGAGCTGGGCCCGCTGTTCGGGCTGGTCGCGCGTGCCGCGGACGGCGGCATCGCGCTTGGCGAGATCGTCGCCCTGTTCTGGCACTGCTTGCGCGTACCGCCCGAGGGGCTGACGCGCGCCGCCTTCGCGGAGGCGATCGCCGAGGCCGGACTGTCCGCAGCGATGCCGGTGCTGCGGACCTTGCTGGCACAGATCGTCGCCGGGCGATGAGCGTCGTGCCGTTCGCGGTCGCGGCGGCGCGGCTGGCGGGGCTCGCCGGGCTTCGGCTTGGCTGGTCCCCCGATGCCTTCTGGCGCGCGACGCCCGCCGAACTGGCGGCGGTGGTTGCGGCGCTGCACCCGGATCGGGGCGCGGCGACGCCCCCCGATCCGGCGACGATCGCGCGGTTGAAGGAGGTACATCCGGATGGATGACGGACAGGACGTGACCATCGGCGTGCGCGCCGACACCGCGGACTTCGCGCGCGACGTGGCGGCGATGCGCGCCGAACTGGAAGGGCCGCTGACCGCCAGCGCGGACAAGGCGGGCAAGGCGCTGTCGGCGACGCTGCTCAGCGCGGTTCAGACGGGGAAGCTGGGGTTCGCCGATCTGGAGAAGGCGGCATTGTCGGCGCTCGATTCCATCTCGTCGGGCGCGCTGAAGAGCGGGTTGGCGGCGATCCTGGGCGGTGGCGCCGGATCGGGCGCGGCGGGCGGCGGATTGCTGTCCGCGCTGGCGGGGCTGGGCGGCGGGCAGCCCGGGCGTGCGACGGGCGGACCGGTGTCGCCGGGCCAGGCCTATATGGTGGGCGAGCGCGGGCCGGAGCTGTTCGTGCCGACCAGCAGCGGTCGCATCGAGACGGGCGCGGCGGGCGGCGCGCGCGACGTGCGGGTGTCGATCGCGATCGCCGCGCCCGCCGGGGATACGCCGGCGGCGTTGCAGCAATCGAGCCGGCAGATCGCACGGGCGGTGAAGGCGGCGTTGCAATAAGTCCCTCTCCCAGAGGGAGAGGGACGGTAGAAGAATAGCCAAATCTCCGTCATGCCGGGCTCGTCCCGGCATCCAGAGCGGCGAGCGACGCATGTGCGGCTCTGGATCCCGGGACGAGCCCGGGATGACGGGGTATTTCGTCATGCCGGACGTG
>CAXTVB010000003.1:10692-33259 GCA_964247555.1 uncultured Sphingomonas sp.
CGTCATGCCGGACGTGTTCCGGCATCCATCGTGCGGCGAATACCATCGGCCGTCGATTACGCGGCACGATGGACCCCGGAGCAAGTCCGGGGTGGCGGAGAATTTAGGACAGCTGGATGGTCACGCCTTCTCCCTCTCCCTTTGGGAGAGGGAGGGAGCCGCGAAGCGGCGGAAGGGTGAGGGTGACGGCGGTCGCGTCATTCGCGCGCCCGTCACCCTCACCCTTCCCACCGCCTGCGGCGGCGGGCCCCTTCCCTCTCCCGAGGGGAGAGGGAGTTTGGAGGAAAACCATGCCCCATTGGCTTTGCGCGAACCGGACGGTGCAGGCGACCGGGGTCGTCACCCGGTTCGATCCCCGCTTCTGGACGGTGAACTTTCCCCGTCCGATGATGGCGGCGGTCACCAGCACGGCGGCCGATGCGTTGCGCGTCGACACGGTCTTCTACCGCAAGGGCGATCTTGCAGGGCTGATCTGGGACGCGGAGGACACCGTCGACCATGTCCTGCTGCGCTACGAGACCAGTCGCGATTTTCGCGGGTGTCGACTGGCGTTTCGTTGGCGATCGTCGAACGTCCTGCCGCTCGATGCGGTGAACGGCCCGACGCTCACGATCGAAGGGCGCGACGCCGGCGGAACCGCCCGCGCCTGGTATGTCCGGCTGTGGAATTACGCCACCGGCACGCCCGAGGACGCGCAGGTGTCGATCGACTTCGCCGCGCTCGACGGCGGGTTCCTGCTGCCCGGCGAGGCGGATCCGGTATGGGCGGGGGATGTCGACCGGATGTTCGTGTCGCTGGTGCCGCCGGCCTATGACGGCAGCGATACGCCCTTGCCCGCCGCGGTCGAGGGGTGGATCGAGCTGACCGGCATGATCTGCGACGGGCCGGGATCGGTGCTGGCGATCGGCGATGTCGTAATCCCCGATCACGGGCTGTGCATCGCGAGCGGCTATGACGACGGCTACGACATCACGCCCGCGCGATTGCTGCGCAACATGCTGCACCTCGGCTATCGCGGCGACATCGTCCATTATGTCGGGATGAGCCATTATTTCCGGCTCGATGCGCTGGACGGCGGCTATTATGTCGGGCTGACCGGCGGCACGCTGAACGCGGCGTGCGTCGCCTGGCACCGCGATTTCGCGGTGCGGGCGAAGGCGCTCGGGATCGGGATCATCTGGTCGCTCAGCTACGAAGTCTTCGATGCGCATTGCTGGAACGACTGGAAGCAACGCGCCGCCGACGGCAGCCCGGCGCAGACCGGATGGGTGCCGCCCTCGACATTGCTGTCGCCCGCGCATGACGGCGCGATGCAGTATCTGCGCGTCGTGGCGCAGGCGTTCCTGGGCGTAGCGGTCGCGGCCGGGCTGTCGCCGAAGTTCCAGATCGGCGAGCCGTGGTGGTGGGTGATGCCCGACGGCCGGCCGTGCCTGTACGATGGCGCGGCGGTCGCCGCGTTCGCGCCGGTGCCGATCGCGACCGTCAGGGCTGCGATGACCGCGGACCAGCGCGCGACGCTGGACCGCGCGGGCGCGTGCCTCGCCGCATCGACGCACCTCCTCGCCAATGCGGCGAAGGCGGCCGCGGCAGGGTGCGTGGTGCATCTGCTGAGCTATCTGCCCAGCGTGCTCGATCCCGCCGCGCCCGAGATCCGGCGCGCGAACCTGCCGGTGGGCTGGGCCAGCCCGGCCTTCGATATCCTCCAGATCGAGGATTACGACTGGGCGGCGGCGGGCGATATCGAAGCGACCGCGGCGGGGATCGCGGTCGCCCAGGCGCGGCTGGGCTATCCGGCGGCGCGGCAGCATTATCTCGCGGGCTTCGTGTTGCGCCCCGATCAGGCCGCCGAGTGGACACCGATCGACGCCGCCGCCGAAGCGGCGCGCGCGCGCGGCGTCGCGGCGACGTTCCTTTGGGCGCTGCCGCAGGTGATGCGCGACGGCTTCATCCATTTCGACACCGCGGAGGACGACATGCAGGCCTATGACGATGTGGCGTTCCCGCTGGCGCTGGGACGCGAGGCGGAGGTGACGCCGACCTTTTCGACCAGCGTGGTGACGAGCGCGAGCGGGGCGGAGACGCGCAACGCGGCGTGGGCGGGGGCGCGGACATCCTATGATGTCGGCCCCGGCATCCGGTCCGAGGACGATGTCGCGGCATTGCTCGCCTTCTTCCGCGCCAGGCTGGGCCCGGCGCGCGCGTTCCGGTTGCGCGATCCGTTCGATGCCCAAGGGGTGGGGGAGGTGTTGGGGGTCGGCGACGGCGCGACGCGGCGGTTCGCGCTGGTCCGGCATTATGGCGACAGGGTGCGGCCGATCACCCGGCCCGTCGCGGGCAGCGTGACGGTCGCGCTGGACGGCGTGCCGACGCAAGGCTTTTCGGTGCAGCCGGGCGGGCAGGTCGTGCTCGACGCGGCGCCGGCGGTGGGGGTGGTCGTCAGCGCCGGGTTCGCCTTCGACGTGGCCGTCCGCTTTGCCGAGGACCGGTTGAGCGTCAGCCGGTCGACCTTTCTGGCAGGCGTGGCGACCAGCGTCCCGCTGATCGAGGTGCAGGAGGCATGACCGACACGCTGGCGACGATCGCGTTCTGCTGGCGGATCGAACGGCGCGACGGGGTGGCGATCGGGCTGACCAGCCACGACCGCGATCTGGTGCTGGACGGGCTGATCCACCGCGCCGCGCCGGGGATGACGCCGTCCGCGATCCAGCGATCGGACGGGTTGGACGCGGATACGATGGCGGTGGCCGGCGCGTTCACCGCGGATGCGATCGGCGAGGACGATCTGGTCGCAGGGCGCTGGGACGGCGCGCGGGTGGCCTTGTCCGCGATCGACTGGAGCGACGGCAGCAATGCCGTGGCGCTGGGCGAGGGGCGGATCGGCGCGGTCGAGACGAAGGATGGTGCGTACACCGCCGAACTGGCCGGCGCGACGGTCGCCATGGACCGGCCGGTGGTGGAGGAGACCTCCGCCGAATGCCGGGCCACGCTCGGCGATGTGCGGTGCCGGGTGGCGATGGCGGGGCGGCGGCGGTTCGCGCGGGTGGTGGCGGTGGCCGGATCGGTGCTGACGCTCGATGCGGCGGAGCCGATGCCGAACGCTTATGGCCAGGGCGTGCTGCGCTGGTTCGGCGGGGCCAATGCGGGCCTGGAGGAGGCGATCGCGGTATCGGACGGCGCGGCGGTGACGTTGCGGGTGCCACCGCGTTTCGCGGTCGCGGCGGGCGGGTTGGTGGAGCTGATCGAGGGGTGCGACAAGAGTCTCGCGACCTGTGCCGGGCGCTTCGCCAACGTCGCCAATTTCCGGGGGGAGCCGTATCTGCCGGGCGTCGACCTGCTGACCCGGTATCCGGGCGGATGAGCGGGGCGGCGGGCGCGGCGGCGGCATTGGCAGCGGTGGGATCGCGGTTCCGGCTGCATGGGCGCGATCCTGCAAGCGGGCTGGACTGTGTCGGCGTCGCGGCGCTGGCGCTGCGCGCGGGCGGCTATTCGGGTGCGGTGCCGAGCGGATATGCGATGCGGGGCGGCGATCCGCAGGCCTTCGCCGCGCGGTTCGATGCGGTGCTGGTGCGGGCGGACGGCGGTGCGGTCGGCGACGTCGTGCTGATGCGGGCCGGTCCGGCGCAATTTCATCTGGGGGTGATCGCGGGTGGCGGGATGGTCCATGCCGATGCGGGCCTGCGCCGCGTCGTGCTGCGGCCGGGCGCGCCGGCCTGGCCGGTGATCGGCGCGTGGCGCGTTCGGGGAGATTGAGATGGCGACCTTGGTATTGACGGCGGTCGGCGGTGCGCTGGCCGGGCCGTTCGGCGCGGCGATCGGCGCGCTGGCGGGGCAATATGCGGATCAGGCGCTGATCGGTCGACCGGCGGCCCGCCAGGGTCCGCGGTTGACCGAGCTGGCGCTGCAGACCTCGTCCTACGGCACGCAGATCCCCAAGCTGTTCGGGACGATGCGGGTCGCGGGAACGGTGATCTGGTCCACCGACCTGATCGAGAGCAGCGCCATCAGCCATGCGAAGGGCCAGCCGAGCGTCACGACCTACAGCTATGCCGCGTCCTTCGCGGTGCTGCTGTCGGCGCGGCCCATTCTGTCGGTCGGGCGGATCTGGGCGGACGGCAACCTGCTGCGCGGGGCGGCGGGCGACTTCAAGGCGACGACCGGGTTCCGGCTGCACCTGGGCGGCGAGGATCAGGCCGCCGATCCGCTGATCGCGTCGGCGGAAAACGGCCTGACGCCCGCGCATCGTGGCTGCGCCTATGCGGTGTTCGAGGGGCTGGCGCTGGGCGACTACGGCAACGGCATTCCGTCGCTCACCTTCGAGGTGGTGGCGGACGCCGCGCCGGTCGGCACCGGGACGATCGCCGCCGCGATCGCGCCGGAAGTGGCGGGCGGGGCAGGGGTGCCGCTGATCGGCTTCGCGGCGTCGGGCGGCAGCGTGCGTGCGGTGCTGGAGACGCTTGGCACCGCGGGCGGCGCATGGTTCGCCGCGGACGGGGCGGCGCTGACGATGCGCGATGCGGCGAGCGATCCGGTGACGATCGTGGATGCGGGCTGTGCCGCGACCGACAAGGGCGCGCGCCGCACCCGTCAGATCGCCGCGATCGAGACGGTGCCGCGGACCGTGACGCTGTCGCATTATGATCCGGCCCGCGACTATCAGACCGGCGTGCAACGCGCGTCGCGGCCGGGCGCGGGCGCGCGCGACGACCGGGTGGAGATGCCCGCCGTCCTTTCCGCGAGCGACGCGAAGGCGATGGCGACCGCGATCCTCGCACGAGCGGAAACCGCGCGAACGAAGCGGATCGTGACCATCGGTCCCGACGGGATGGCGATCGCCGCGGGCACGCCGGTCGCGATCGCGGGCGAAGGCGGCGTCTGGCGGGTCGCGACCGCGACGATCGAGGCAATGGTCACCAAGCTGGAGCTGGTCCCCGTCGTCGCGGTGCCGCTATCGCCCGCGGCATCGAGCGGACGGGTGCGCGGCGCGGCGGACCGGGTCGCCGGTCGCACGACGCTGATCTTGTTCGAAACCCCCGCGCTCGACGATGCGGTCCTGACCCAGCCGCGCCTCGGCATCGCCGCGGCGGGGTCGGGGGCGGGCTGGCGCAGCGCGCCGATCGCCTATAGCGGTGACGACGGCACGAGCTGGACCGATGCCGGTTCCACCGCCGCGCCCGCCATCATCGGTACGCTGGAAACCGTGCCGGGCCCGGCATCGTCTACGCTGATCGACCTCGGCAACAGCCTGATCGTGCATCTGTCGGACGATGCGGTGCTGGCGGAGGCGGACGGGCCGGCGATCGACCGCGGCGACAATCTGGCGCTGGTGGGTGCGGAGCTCCTCCAGTTCGGGATGGCGGAACCGCTGGGCGGCGATCGCTGGCGGCTGTCGCGGTTGTCGCGCGGCCGGCGGGGGACCGAGGCGGCGATCGGCACGCAGGCGGTGGGCGACGCGTTCGTCCTGCTGACCGCCGACCGCATCCGCACCATCGACCTGCCGCTCGCGCGGATCGGCGGTGTCGTGCGGGTGATGGCGACCGGGGTAGGGGACGGCGACGGCGTGGTCGCCAGCCTGACGTTGACCGGACGGTCGATCCTGCCGCCGTCGCCCGTCCATCCGACCGCGACGATCGACGCGGAAGGGGCGACGACGATCGCCTGGGTCCGGCGCAGCCGTGGCGGCTGGCGCTGGATCGACGGCGTCGACGCGCCGCTGGGCGAGGAGGCGGAGGCGTACCGCGTGACCCTGACCGATGCGAGCGGATCGATCCGCACCTTCGACGTCGATCAGCCGAGCCTGGTCGTCGCGGCGATGGCGCTCGGCCCGCGGCCTGTCGCCATCACCATCCGACAGCGTGGGAATTATGGCGAATCGGAAGCAGCGACGACGGTGCTGGCGTGATCCGTACGCACACCACCCGCCGGATCGGCTAACATGCAAGGGAGCGACGATATGACAGACCAGACCGCACGATTTGCCCTGCCCCTGCTCGATCCCGGGCAGTCGCAGAAGGAAATGACGCACAATGAAGCACTTGCTCGATTGGATGCTGCACTGCAACCAAGCGTGCGCACGGTCGGCGCGAACGTGCCGCCGACCGGTCCCGCGATCGGCGACCAGTGGATCGCAGGCCCGTCGCCGACGGGCGCCTGGAGCGGTCAGGCCAACGCAATCGCAGCCTGGACGACGGGCGGCTGGCGCTTTCTCGCCGCCGCCGAGGGGATGGTCGCATGGAGCATCGCCGACGGCGTACCGGCGCGCTTTTCCGTAGGGGAATGGCGGGTCGGCGACAACGCGGCGACCCGGGTCACGATCGCCGGGCTGCCCGTTCTGGGTGCCCGCCGCGCCGCCATCGCCACACCATCGGGCGGCACGGTCGTGGACGCCGACGCGCGCACCGCGATCGCGGCGATCATTGCCGCGTTGACAGAACATGGATTGATCGCGGAACACTAGGAAAAGGTGCGACGTTTCGGCAACACTCCGCTTTTTGTTCGCTTGCGCGGAAACTATGGGTCGGATAGTGAGTTTGCGCTGTCCGTAGTGACAACCATGGAAAGGGGAATTTTATGCGGAAGATTGCCGTAATATTGGCACTCGCCTCAACCGCGCTCGCTTCGCCGTCCTTCGCCCGCGACAAGTCGTGGTACGTTGGCGTCGAAGGTGGCGGGATGATCGTCGAAGACATCCATTATGATATCGGCGCGCTGAAGAGCGCCGCCAAGACCGACCACAATTACGGGTATGACGTCGACGGCACCGTCGGCTATGATTTCGGCGCGTTCCGCGTGGAAACCGAAGTCGGCTATCGCTCGGCGACGGTCGATGCCTACACGAACACGACGACGACGCCGCAGTTCACGACGGCTGGTGCGCGCATCAATGCGCCTGCAGGCTATTATCCGAACGCCGGTGGCAAGACGTCGGCGCTCAGCTTCATGCTGAACGGCCTGCTGGACTTCGGTCCGGACGACGGCATTCAGGGCTTCGTTGGCGGTGGTGTCGGTGTCGCTCGCGTCAAGGAAACCCTCGGCCTCAGCCGTTCGGGCAATTTCATCGACGATTCGGACACGCGCTTCGCCTATCAGGGCCTGGCCGGCGTTCGTGCGCCGCTGACCGACCATATCGACGCGACGCTGAAGTATCGCTTCTTCGACGTCGACAACGTCCGTCTGGTCGATGTCGCCAACAACACCGAGAAGTTCCGTTATCGTTCGCACAGCATCCTGGGCGGCGTGACGTACAACTTCGGCGAGCCGGCGGCACCCCCGCCCCCGCCGCCGCCGCCGCCTCCTCCGCCCCCGCCGCCTCCCCCGCCGCCGCCGCCGCCTCCGCCGCCGCCGGTGTGTTCGCCGGGACCGTTCATCGTGTTCTTCGAATGGAACAAGTCGGACATCACGCCGGAGGCCGGTTCGATCCTCGACAACGCCGTCACCCAGTATCAGAGCTGCGGTACCGCGCAGGTCATGCTGGCAGGCTTCACCGACACGTCGGGTACGCCGAAGTACAACGTCGGTCTCTCGCAGCGTCGTGCAGATGCGGTGAAGGCTTATCTGACGTCGCATGCGATCCCCGAGGGTGTCGTTACGACGCAGGCATATGGCGAGGACCCTGCTCACCTCCGCGTACAGACGGCGGACGGTGTGCGCGAGGTCCAGAACCGTCGCGTGGAAGTCACCTACGGGCCGGGTTCGGGCAACTAAGCCTCACCCATCCGTTGGATGCGATTGGGGAGGTCGGCGAAAGCCGGCCTCCCTTTTCGTTTGTGTGGCGGCTGCTATGGGGGTGCGAAGAACAAAAATCGGAGAGAGCATGACCCCGGACTTCGACTTCGCGCTGGGCGAGGATGCGGAGATGATTCGCGACACCACGCGGCGCTTCGCGGCGGATCGGATCGCGCCGCTGGCGAAACGGATCGATGCGGAGGACTGGTTCCCGCGCGATCTGTGGCCCGAGATGGGCGCGCTCGGCCTGCACGGCATCACCGTAGCGGAAGCGGACGGTGGCCTGGGACTGGGCTATCTCGAGCATGTGCTGGCGGTCGAAGAAGTCAGCCGCGCTTCCGCGTCGGTAGGGCTTAGCTACGGCGCGCATTCCAACCTGTGCGTCAACCAGATCAGCCGGTGGGGATCGCCCGAACAGAAAGCGAAATATCTCCCCAAGCTGGTCTCGGGCGAGCATGTCGGAAGCCTTGCCATGTCGGAAGCCGGCGCCGGTTCCGACGTCGTGTCGATGAAGCTGCGCGCGAGCGCCGTGGACGACGGGTTCCGCCTGAACGGCACCAAATTCTGGATCACCAACGCGACCTATGCCGACACGCTGGTGGTCTATGCCAAGACCGGCGAGGGTAGTCGCGGCATCACCGCGTTCCTGATCGAACAGGGCATGCCGGGTTTCTCGATCGGGCAGAAGATCGACAAGGTCGGGATGCGCGGATCGCCGACTGCCGAGCTGGTGTTCGACGATTGCTTCGTGCCGACCGAAAACGTCATGGGACCGCACAATGGCGGTGTCGGCGTCCTGATGTCGGGGCTCGATTACGAGCGCGCGGTGTTAGCCGGAATCCAGCTGGGGATCATGCAGGCGTGCCTCGACGTGGTCGTCCCCTATGTCCGCGAACGCCAGCAGTTCGGGCAGCCGATCGGGTCGTTCCAGCTGATGCAGGCGAAGATCGCGGACATGTATGTCGCGCTGAACTCGGCGCGGGCATATGTCTACGCGGTGGCGCGGTCCTGCGATGCCGGCAAGACGACGCGGTTCGATGCGGCGGGGGCGATCCTGCTGGCCAGCGAGAATGCGGTGCGCGTCGCGAACGAAGCGGTGCAGGCGCTGGGCGGCGCGGGCTATACCAAGGACTGGCCGGTGGAGCGGTATATGCGCGATGCCAAGCTGCTGGATATCGGGGCGGGGACGAACGAGATCCGGCGGATGCTGATCGGCCGCGAACTGATCGGCGCGCCCGAGCGGGTGGTGCAGTGACTCTCGTGACCAATCCTCCCCGCTCGCGGGGAGGATTTAAGACGTGAGCGCTCCTACCCTCGCCACCGCACTCTCCCCCGACAGCGACACCTTCCGCGCCAACGCGGCGCACAACCGCGCGCTCGCGGAGACGCTGCGCGCCGATGTCGCCCGCACGGCGCTCGGCGGCGGCGAGAAGAGCCGCGAGCGCCATACCGCGCGCGGCAAGCTGCTGCCGCGCGACCGGGTGGAGCGGCTGCTCGATCCGGGAGCGCCCTTTCTCGAGATCGGCCAGCTGACCGCGAACGGGATGTACGACGACGACGTCCCCGGTGCGGGCCTGATCGCCGGGATCGGCCGCGTGTCGGGTCGGCAATGCATGATCGTCTGCAACGACGCGACGGTGAAGGGCGGCACCTACTACCCGCTGACCGTCAAGAAGCATCTGCGCGCGCAGGAGATCGCGGAAGCGAACCGGCTGCCCTGCATCTACCTGGTCGACAGCGGCGGCGCGAACCTGCCGCATCAGGCGGAGGTCTTCCCCGACCGCGATCATTTCGGGCGAATCTTCTTCAACCAGGCGAACATGTCCGCGCTGGGCATTCCGCAGATCGCCTGCGTCATGGGCAGCTGTACCGCGGGCGGCGCCTACGTCCCCGCGATGTCCGACGAGACGATCATCGTGCGCGGGCAGGGGACGATCTTCCTAGCCGGCCCGCCATTGGTGAAGGCGGCGACCGGCGAAGTGATTTCCGCCGAGGAGCTTGGCGGCGCGGACACGCATGGGCGTCGATCGGGCGTGGTCGATCACGTCGCCGAAAACGACGAGCATGCGCTGACGATCGTGCGCGACATCGTCTCGACGCTCGCGCTGCCGGTGCCGGCCCCGGTCAATCTCGCGACGCCGCGCCCGCCGCGCTTCGACGCGGAGGATCTGTACGGCATCGTCCCCGCCGATGTCCGCGCGCCCTATGACGTGCACGAGGTCGTCGCGCGGCTGGTCGACGGCTCGGAATTCCACGAATTCAAGGCGCTGTACGGCACGTCGCTGGTCTGCGGGTTCGCGCATATCTGGGGCATCCCGGTCGCGATCCTGGCGAACAACGGCGTGCTGTTCAGCGAAAGCGCGCAAAAGGGCGCGCATTTCATCGAGCTTGCCTGTCAGCGGCGGATCCCGCTGCTGTTCCTTCAGAACATCTCGGGTTTCATGGTCGGTGGGAAATACGAGGCGGAAGGGATCGCGAAGCACGGGGCGAAACTGGTCACCGCGGTCGCCACCGCGACCGTGCCGAAGATCACCGTGCTGATCGGCGGAAGCTTCGGCGCGGGCAATTACGGCATGTGCGGGCGCGCTTATGGTCCCCGCTTCCTGTTCAGCTGGCCGAACAGCCGGATCAGCGTCATGGGCGGCGAGCAGGCGGCGAGCGTGCTGGCCACCGTCCACCGCGACGCCGACCGCTGGACGTCCGAGGAGGCCGAGGCGTTCAAGACCCCGATCCGCGCGAAATACGAGGACGAGGGCAATCCCTGGTACGCCACCGCGCGGCTGTGGGACGACGGCATCATCGACCCCGCGCAGACGCGCGACGTGCTGGGTCTGGCCTTCGCCGCCACGCTGAACGCCCCCATTCCCGAACGCCCCGCGTTCGGCGTGTTCCGGATGTGAGAGCGCTCGTTCTATTCCTCCCCGAGCTCCGCTCGGGGAGGGGGACCGTCCGCAGGACGGTGGAGGGGCGCGCGTCTTCGCGCGGCTTCGGTGATTTGCGCGACCACGCCGTCAAGGTTCTTCAGCACGTCGACGGCGCGAACACGCAGCGTAATCACGCCATGCTCCGCGAGCCACGCGTCCCTGATCGCGTCCTTGCGCGGCCGATCACCGCGCCCATGCGCTTCGCCATCGACCTCCACGCAGAGCTTCGCGCGGTCGCAGTAGAAATCGAGATCATAGGGACCTGCCGGATGTTGCTTGCGCCATTTATAGCCCGTCTGGAGTTTGCGAAGCGCTTGCCAAAGAAGGATTTTGGGCAAGGTCATCTGGCGGCGAAGTTCGCGAGCGTGGCGATAGGCTTTGCCGGTTCCTTTTATCATGGGTGGACCCCCGACACGCGCTGCGCGCGCCCCTCCGTCAGTGCTTCGCACTGCCACCTCCCCGAGACAAGCTCGGGGAGGATTTTGGTATGATACGCTCGCTCCTGATCGCCAATCGCGGCGAGATCGCCTGCCGGATCATCCGCACCGCGCGGGCGATGGGGATCCGCACCGTCGCGGTGTATTCGGATGCGGACGCCAAGGCGCTGCACGTCCGCCAGGCGGACGAAGCGGTGCATATCGGCCCTTCGCCCGCGCGCGAAAGCTATCTGGTCGGGGAGCGGATCGTCGCCGCGGCGCTGGCGACGGGCGCGGAGGCGATCCATCCCGGCTATGGCTTCCTCAGCGAGAATGCGGACTTCGCGCAGGCCGTGATCGACGCCGGGCTGGTCTGGATCGGCCCGCGGCCCGACAGCATCCGCGCGATGGGGTTGAAGGATGCGGCCAAGGCGCGGATGATCGCCGCCGGGGTGCCGGTGACGCCCGGCTATCTGGGCCAGGACCAGTCGCCCGCGCGGTTGCAGGCGGAGGCGGACGCGATCGGCTATCCGGTCCTCATCAAGGCGGTCGCGGGTGGCGGCGGCAAGGGGATGCGGCGCGTCGAGGCGGCGGCGGACTTCGCCGATGCGCTGGGATCGTGCCGGCGTGAGGCGGCGTCCTCGTTCGGCGACGACCGGGTGCTGATCGAGAAATACATCCTGTCGCCGCGGCATATCGAGGTGCAGGTGTTCGGCGACACGCACGGCGAGGTCGTCCACCTGTTCGAGCGCGACTGCTCGCTCCAGCGCCGGCACCAGAAGGTGATCGAGGAAGCCCCCGCGCCGGGGATGGACCCGGAAACGCGCGAGGCGATCTGCGCCGCGGCGGTTCGGGCGGCGAAGGCGGTCGATTATGTCGGTGCGGGGACGATCGAGTTCATCGCCGACGGCACCGAGGGCCTGCGCGCGGACCGCATCTGGTTCATGGAGATGAACACCCGGCTGCAGGTCGAACATCCGGTGACCGAGGAGATCACCGGGGTCGATCTGGTCGAATGGCAGCTGCGCGTCGCGAGCGGGGAGCGCTTGCCGAAGCGGCAGGACGAACTGGCGATCGACGGCTGGGCGATCGAGGCGCGGTTATATGCGGAGGATCCGGCGAAGGGGTTCTTGCCGTCGACGGGTCGGCTGGAGCATTTCGTTCTTCCCGATTTCGCCCGGCTTGAAACCGGCGTCGAGCAAGGCGGCGAGGTGACGCCGTTCTACGACCCGATGATCGCGAAGATCATCGTCCACGAACGGACGCGTAGCCGGGCGATCGAGGCGCTTTGGGAATCGGTTACCGATGTCGAGGTATCGCCCGTCCGGACGAACGCGGCTTTTCTCGGCCGCCTGTGCCTGGACGAGGATTTCCGATCCGGCGACGTCGATACCAATCTGATCGCGCGTCAAGGCGACGCTCTGGCAGTGGACGTCGCTGCGCCGATCGACGCCTTGTCCGACGCCGTCGCGGAGATGGCAGGCGACGAACCCCTGGCGGGCTTCAGACTCAACCGGGCGCCGGCCGAGAATGTCCGGATCATGGTCGATGGCGTGTCCTTCGACCTTCCCCGGCGAAAGCCGGGGCCCGATTGCGGGCCGCTCGTGCTTGGGCTCCGGCCTTCGCCGGGGAGGGTATGGGTGAGCCGACTCGGACAGACGTGGCTAGTGGAGCCTTATCGTGCGACCGGCCTCGCCGTCGGCGCGGCGGGCGATGGCGCGATCCTCTCCCCCATGCCAGGCCGTATCATCGCGGTCGCCGTCGCGGCGGGGGATAGCGTCGCCAAGGGGCAGATTCTCGTCACGCTGGAGGCGATGAAGATGGAGCATTCGCTGACCGCGCCGTTCGATGGGACGGTGGCGGAGCTGTCGGCGGTCGAGGGGGGGCAGGTCAGCGAGGGGATGGTGTTGGTGCGGATCGAGGCTGGGGAGGGGGCGGCGGGGTGAACGCTCGCCCTCATCGCCACCCCGGCGAAGGCCGGGGCCCAGTTGCTAGACGGGCGTAACGAAGGGTTGCACCTTCCAACGAAAACCGTGGCAACTGGGCCCCGGCCTTCGCCGGGGTGGAGAAGGGGGATGCCCCTCCGCGAGCATTCCTACCCCCCGCTACCCACCAGCCCCCGGTCCTGCAGCATCGGCCCGATCTCCGGATCCTTCCCGTAGAACGACCGGAAGATGGTGTCGTAATCCTGCGAATGCCCGCGCGATAAAACCAGGTCGCGGAACCGGTCGCCGTTCGCTCTCGTCAGCCCGCCATGCGCCTGGAACCACGCGAACGCGTCGTTCTCCAGCATCTGCGTCCAGAGGTAGCCGTAATAGCCGGCCGCATAGCCGTTCGACCAGATATGCTGGAAATAGCTCGACCGGTAGCGCGGCGGGACGTGCGCGACGTCGAGCCCGGTCTTCGCCAGCGCCGCGGTCTCGAACGCGTCGACGTCCTGCTTCGGCGCGCTCGCGGGCAGCGCGTGCCACTGCATGTCCAGCTCCGCCGCGGCGATCAGCTCGCCCAGCGCATAGCCCTGGTTGAACTTCTGCGCCTTGCGGATCTTGGCGACCAGCGCCTGCGGCATCGGCACGCCGGTCTTGTAGTGCACCGCGTAGTTCGCCAGCACCTTGGGATCGAGCGCCCAATGTTCGTTGAACTGCGACGGGAACTCCACGAAGTCGCGCGCCGATGCGCCCAGCGACGGATAGGCGATCTGCGAGAAGAAGCCGTGCAGCGCGTGGCCGAATTCGTGGAACATCGTCGTCACGTCGTCGAAGCTGATGAGCGCGGGCTGGCCGGGTGCGGGCTTGGGCAGATTTGCGACATTGTAGATGACCGGCGACGTGCCGAGCAGCGCGGACTGGCCGACGAAGCTGCTGTTCCACGCGCCGCCTTGCTTATTGTCGCGCTTGAAATAGTCGCAATACCACAAGGCCAGATGCTTGCCGTCGCGGTCGAACACCTCGAACACGCGGACGTCCGGGTTGTAGACGGGAATGTCGTGACGTTCCTTGAAGCTGATGCCGTACAGCTGGTTGGCCGCGAAGAAGACGCCCTTCTGCAACACGGTGTTCAGTTCGAAATACGGTTTCACCTCGGCGGGATCGAGGTCGAACCGCGCCTTGCGCACCTGCTCGGCGTAATGGTCCCAGTCCCAGGGCTTGACCGTGAAGCCGGACCCTTGCGCCTTGATGAGCGCGTCGATCTCCGCCGCTTCGCGCCGCTCCTCCGCCACGGTGGCGGGGATCAGTTTCGCCATGAACGCTTCGGCGGTGCCGGGGGTCTTGGCCATCTGGTCGGCCAGGGTGTAGTCCGCCCAGCTCGGAAAGCCGAGCAACGCCGCCTTCTTCGCCCGCAGCTGCGCGATCGACGCGGCGATGTCGCGGGTGTCGTTGGCGTCGCCCTTCTCGCCGCGCGTCCAGCTGGCGTCGAACAGCTTTTCGCGCGTCGCCCGTTCGGTCATCGACTGGAGCGCGGGCTGCTGCGTGGTGTTCTGCAGCGGCACGACCCATTTGCCCGCCAGCCCGCGCGCCTTGGCCGCCTCCGCCGCGGCGGCGATCCCGCCGTCCCCCAGCCCGGCGAGCGCGGCGGGGTCGTCCACCACCAACCCGCCTGCCTTGGTCCCGGCGAGCAGCTTCTGGACGAACTCGGTCTGCAGCGTGGAGAGCTGTGCGTTCAGATCGCGCAGCGTCGCCTTGTCGGTATCGGACAGCTTCGCACCCGCGCGGATGAAGCGCTGGTACACGATCGTCAGCAACTGCGCCTGGTCGGCGTTCAGCCCCAGCGAGGCGCGCGTATCCCAAAGTTTCTGGACGCGCGCGAACAGCGCCGGATCGAGATAGATCGCGTCGCCATGCGCGGCGAGCTTGCGCGCCTCCGCCTTCTGCACCGCCTGGCGTGCCGGGTTGGTATCCGCCTGGTTCACCGCGCCGAACGCCGTCGACACGCGCCGCAGCATCGCGCCCGACCGCTCCATCGCGACGATCGTGTTGTCGAAGCTCGGGGGCGCAGCATCGTCGGCGATCTTGCGGATGTCGGCGATCTGTTCGGCCATGCCCTGTTCGAAGGCGGGCTGATAATCCGCGTCGGTGATGCGGTCGAACGGCGGCGCCTCGAACGGCAACGTGCTGCGCGTCGCGAAGGGATTGTCCGCCGCCAGCAGCGGCGTCGCGGGGACGGTGGCGATCGCTGTCGCCAGCATGAGGGTGAAACGCTTCATCGACCGATCTCCGTCATTTTGCCGGTTCACCGACATTCATGATCCAGTCGCATCCGGATTGCCAGTGAAGGCGGTGCGCGACTGCGGGTTCCACGTCTCGCTGCCGCGCAGGAACGCGATCCAGCCCCAGATCGCGCCGGCATGACGCAACAGCTGAAAGGTGAAGGGCTCGGCGATCGCGGCGATGATCGCCGGCACTATGCGCAGGCCCTTTTCCTGCCCGGTCCAGCGCTTGTAGATATGCAGCGACCAGAGGTGGAAGCTCAGGTCGATCGCGATCTTGGCGAGCATGATGAGCAGGATCGGTAGCGCCAGATAGAAGCGGCCCGTAGCGACGAGCCCGATCAGGATCGCGAACGCGGCGAGCCCGTAGATCGGCTGGAACGTGTCGAGCGCCTTCACCGGCAGCATCGCGGTGCCCAGCCGCCCGTAGCGACCGTTCCCGACCATGTCGCGGTTCCAATGCTGCGTCTGCAGGAAGCCGCCGAACCAGCGCCGCCGTTGCCGCAGGAAGGCGAGCGGGTCGGCGGGGGCGTCGGTATAGGCTAGTGCGCCGCCGACGACGCGCACCCTCCAATCGAGCCCCGCATCCGCCCCGTGGCGGTGGAGGCGGTGGATCAGTTCGTAATCCTCGACCATGCAATCGGTGTCGAACCCGCCGACTGCGATCACCGCGTCGCGCCGGAACGCGGCGAACGCGCCGGAGATCAGGAGCAGGCTATGCGCCTGTTCCCAGGCGTGGCGCGACAGGAAGTTGCGGACATATTCGTAACTCTGGAACCATTCGAACAGCCGCGCCTGCAGCTTCGGGCCGCAGACCGGGGCCAGTACGCCGGTCGCCGCGACCAGTTGCGGTTCGGCCGCGAACGCCGCGCGCATCGCCGCGATCGCGTCGGGCTTCAGCAGCGTGTCCGCGTCCACCGTCAGCACGACGTCGTCGTCCATTGCCAGCAGCGCATCGTTGAGCGCGGGCGACTTGCCGCGGTGCGCGAGCCGCAGCCAGCGCAGCGTCGGATGGCCGGGCGCGGGATCGCTTAGCGCGCCTTCTGCGGGCTGGGCGAGGCCGTAGCGGTGCAGCATCAGGTCCGCGGTCGCGTCGGTCGATCCGTCGTCGGCGATCAGGATCGTATCCGGCGGTGTCTGTTGCGATTCCAGTCGGTCGATCGTTAGCGCCAGCACGCCCGCCTCGTTATACGCCGCGACGATGACGCCCAGCGTCGCCCCCGTGCCGCCAGCCGCGAGCGGCCGGACGGGGGCATGCTCGAGGTCGCGGATCTGCAGCGCGGTGAAGACCAGTAGCGCGGTATCGTAGAGGATATAGGCGATACCGATCGACCAGATCGCAATGCCTTGCCGATCGAACGCCTGGACGAACAGCAGGACGAACACCAGGGGCGCAGCAAGCCCGATGAGGCGGCTGGCAAGAGGGATGGGCCGTGGCGAATATCGCGGCGATGCGGCGATCAGGACCGCGTTCAGGGATGTCATGCGTGTGGGCTTGCCGATCTAGGTTCGTGGCCGCAGATCGGTTAGGTCGGGCACGGTTGCAAGGGAGACGAGGGTCATGGTGCAGGGCTATACCCGGACGGCGATGCTGTTCCACTGGCTGATCGCCGCCGGGATCATCGCCAATGTCGCGCTGGCGTGGATCTGGCCGCATCTGGGCGACGCGTCGGTGCGGCCGGCGATCGATACGCACAAGTCGATCGGAATCACCGTGCTGGGACTGGCGGCGATGCGGCTGATCTGGCGCTGGACGCACCGGCCGCCGCCCTTTCCGGCGGACTATACACCCTTGGAGCGCAAGGCGGCGCATGGGGTGCACTGGGCGTTCTACGTCCTGATCTTCGCGATGCCGCTGACCGGGTGGATCATGGATTCCGCATATAAGGATGCTGCGAGCCATCCGATGTACTGGTTCGGGCTGTTCGAGTGGCCGCGGATCGGCGCGGTGCTGCATCTCGATCCGGTCTTGCGCGACCGGGTGCATGACGGGTTCGGTGCGGCGCATGTCTATCTGTCCTGGGTGATCTATGCGCTGTTCGCGCTGCATGTCGGGGCGGTCGCGAAGCATGAGTGGATCGATGGCGACCGTGAACTGAAGCGGATGCTGCCGGGCGGTGCCGACGTCGCTTGATGAAATCGCCGTCATCTGGCGATCGAGGCTATGGCGCCGGGGCGTGTTAGCGATATATTACACTCGGAAGGCCGGATCGACCGGCCGACGGGAGATGACGATGCGTGGTTATGTAATGACGGCGGTGGCGGCAGCGGCGATGCTGACCGGTGCGCAGGCCGAAGCGAAGGGTTGCCTGAAGGGCGCGGCGATCGGCGGCGTTGCCGGCCATTACGCGCATCACCATGCGGTCCTGGGCGCAGCGGCCGGCTGCGCGATCGGGCATCACCGCGCGAAGGTCGCGGCGCGCCAGCAGGCCGAACAGCAGCGTCAGGCGGCGCATTGATCGCGGCGACCGGTCCCGTTCCCCGGAGCGGGGCCGGTCGTCCGTGCCGCCGATGACCGATCTGGGCAGCGCCGCGCATGTCGTTCAGCTGGCGCTGACCCCCATATTCCTGCTGACGGGGCTCGCCTCGTTGCTGAACGTCTTCACTACGCGACTGGGCCGGGTCGCGGACCGGGTGGACAAGCTGACCGAGGTCGCGACGGATCATCGCCGGCAATTGGCCCGACTGCGGCTGCGTTCGCGCATCCTGGATGCCGCGGTGCTGCTTGCGGCCCTGTCGGGCGGGCTGACCTGTTGCGCGGCGCTCACCCTGTTCGTGGGGGCTTTGCGCGATGCCGCGACGGGGGCTTGGCTGTTCGCGTTCTTCGGCGGCGCGCTGGCCTGTGCGGTGCTGGCGCTGGTCGCCTTTTCGGCGGAGACGATCCTGTCGGGTCGGGCGGTGCGCGAACAGACGCAACCCGACGCGCCGCGACCGCAGGACGACGAGCGGACTAAGGCCTAGAACGCCACGTAAGGCCCGACCGTGCTCCCCGCGGGCCGACCCTCGATCGCGGTATAGACCGTCTTGCCGAAGAAGAACGGCACCCCGAAATCGAAGCTGTTGGCGAAGGGCAAGGGCGGCTTCACCAGCGTCGGATTGACCCCGATCCCCGGCGCGACGTTGACCGAAATGAGGAGGGTCAGCGGGGTGTACAAGGTGAACGCGCCGCTTGCCGTCGCGCCATTGGTCGCGGTCAGCACCGGTGACAACAAGGTGGGCGAGGGTGGACAGTAATAGGCGATCAGGTCGGTGCGGGTGCAAGGATTGAGCGTCGTATCGATGAAGAAATAATCGTTGCTGCCGCTGTCGAGAAAGCTCTGCGTCAGCGCCTTCCCATTGTACGTCGCGGTCAGCAGGCCTGCGCCCAGCCGGCTGGTCGAGGTCGTCAGCGGCAGGACGTTGGCCGCGCTCAGCATATTGTCCGCCTGCGTGCCGATGCCGAACGTCACCGTGCCGGTCAGCGTGGCGACGCCGGCCTGCGCGACGGAAGGCAGCGACAGGATCGTGCCGTTATTGTCGACCGCGAACGCGGCCACCGGGTTGGGCAGTTGCTCGAACGCCCCCGTCGCCAGCGCGGCGCGCGCGATCACGCTGGCGCAGCCGGTGGCCGGGCAGTCGTAATAGATCGCGCCCGACGATCCGCCGGCGACGGTGCAATAGCTGCCGCAATCGGTCGTGGTCGTGCCGATGCCGATGATGCCGTTCGCGCCGAAATCCTGCACCGACGTGATCGCGGTGCCGCCCCCCGACGTGCAGGTGGAAGGCGCGGTGGCGAAGGTGCCGGTGTCGCCGATCGCCTGGAACGGCATGGCGGCGACCTTTTCCCCCGCGATCGAGAAATCGGCCTTACGCACCGATCCGAACGCGTAGGAATTGACGTATTGATAGCATTCGCCGACCGGATTGGCGGCGGGATCGGTCTCCGTCGGCAGCGCGGCGAGCAGGCTGGCGTTCAGCACCGGCTGGATGATGCGCAGCCCGACCGATCCGGTGTCCAGGATGATATGGTCGATCGTCTGGCAATTGGTGGTCGATCCCGGTGCGCAGATCGTGATGGTGACATAGGGTTCGTTGAACGCGCTGTAACCGTTCGCGCCCCCCTGCAGCGCCGCCGGACCGCCGTCGAACACGACCGCTGCCACGTTCGACGTCGTGGGCGTGGGCGTGGGCGTTGGTGTCGGGGTGGGGGTCGGCGTCGGCGTCGGTATCGCGGCGACCACCGCGACGGTCGGGCTGGACGAATCGCCGCCGCATCCGACGAGCGCAAGCGCGACGAGCAGCGCGGTGAGCGAGCGCCAGCGGCTCATGGCTGCACCGGCAGATCGGCGGTCGAGAAGCCGGCGGGCGCGAGCGAGGGAATATAGGCGACGCCGTGGAACCAGCCCATATGCCCCGCGGTCTGGATCTGGAGATCGGCCTGATCGACCTGGGCGGGGCGGCGCAGCGCGCGGCGCGCGCGACCGATCCCGCCGCCGCCGGACGCCTGATAGGTCGCAAAATACCGGCCCAGCACGCTGCGCAGGTCGGGCTTGCCGGGGCCGGACCACGTCACCGCGAACACCTGACCCGACGCGTTGGTGAATTCATGGACCAGCCCGCCATTGCCGCGCGTCAGATCGTGCCGCGCATATCCGCGCATCGACCGCGACGCCATTCGCGCGCCCATGCGGCCGCCATCGGCCTTCACGCTGGCGAACGGCCCGCCGAGCTCGGCCTGGGCACCGGCGGCGAGGAATAGGATACCGGCGATCGACAGGATCGCGGTCTGGATGGGGACTGATGACACGCCGAAGCTACTTTCCGAGCGAGGAACCGAATACGCAGGCCGCCCCCGACGAACGCCCGATCGAGACTATCGACCGGCCAAGGCCTGTCAAGCGCGGCGGCAAACATGGATTTAGGGGACGCCCCTTCTATCACATTTCGGACGTCCATTCCGTCCGGAAACCGTGCCGACATGGTATAGGCAGGGGCGTGGACCGATCGACCTATGATTCGCTGACACCGCGCGAACTCGAGTGTCTCAGGCTGGCCAGGGATTGGCCGACCAAGGAGATCGCACGACGCACCGCGCTGACCCCGAACACGGTCGACACCTATATCCGCCGCGCGACCGAGAAGCTGGGCGTCAACCGGCGCGAGGCGGCGCGGCTGGTGGCGGCGCACGAAGCCTGTCCCCAGCGATTGATATCCCAGTTTTCCGGACTGTCGGATGCGGTGCACAGCGGCGATGCAGGGCCGGCGGACGGGCCGCTATCGCCCTTCCCGCCGCCCGCTTTCGTCCGTGAGGACCGGTCGCCGTTCGATTTCGGCGATCCGGTCTTGCCGGTCGATTTGGTCGGTCGCGACGATCCGTCGGGCGAGCGTGCATCGACGATCCGTGCGCTCTTCTGGATCGCCGCCATCGCGGTCCTCGTCATGTTGCTCGTCATCGGGTCCGTCCCGATGGCGGAGAATATGGGGCGGATCGGTACGTTGCTCTACCCGCACCAACACTAGCAGCCCGGCGGTCGCCCGTCGGGCGAGGAGACCGTCCATGACGAACCAACGCCTTGCCGCCATCGACCATGTCGCGGCCACGTTCCTGCCCGCCGAAATCGCCACCGACGCCGCTGCCTTGGAGGTCGCGCGAACCGTGGCCGCCATGATGGAGGCGCGCCAGGACGCGAACCTGCCGCTCGGCACCGGTCTGCAGGCGCTGACGCGTCTGTCGCGCGCATCCACGCTGCTGATCGAAGCGCGCCAGGAACTGATCCGCGCGCATGCGCTGCTGGACCGGGTGCCGGCCGAGATCGGCGTGCCCGTCCATGGGTTCGGGAAGGAAGATCCACCGATGGCGAGCAGCGATGCGGCTTTTGCGACGATCGGTGGGCTTCAAACCGCCTAGTATTGACCCGCGCGCGGCGAAGTGATCGGTCATGCCGATGTCGTTCGCCACCATGCTCTTTCGCGTGCTGTTAGTCCTGATCTGCGCGGCGGCATTCCGATGGGGCGGTCGCGCAGAACGGCAGGTCGCTGTGATGTATGCCGTCGCGACAATTCTTTCCCATATCGCATTCATGCAGGCCAGGTTCGATTTCGATCATTTCGCCATGTCGGTCGCCCTCGTCGATGGCGCGTTGTTGATCGGACTGCTGGTCGTTACTGTAAGGTTCAATCGATGGTGGTTGATTGCTGCATCGGCGATGCAAATACTCACATGCATGGGCCATACGGCCAAGTTGATCGGGTCGGCGACGACGTCATCGCTCGGATATTTCATGATGCTCGTGTCGTCGAGCTATCCGGCTCTGACGGTGCTGGCGATTGGCATCTGGCAGCACCATCGGAGCATGCGCATTCGATCCTAGGCTGGATCATCGGGCAGGGCGGATCGGCGACACCGGAACTGACCGCGACCAGCCTGCTCGCCGAATTCGGATCGCTAAGCTCGGTCGTCGCGGCCAGCCCCGCGCGGCTGTCGCGGGCAACCGGCGACGACGTGCAGGCGGCCGTGCAGATCGCGGCGTTCGGCCGGGCGGTGCGGTATGTGAACCGGGAACGGATCGCGGCACGTCCACTCATGGGCACGCGCGCGGCCTTGCTGACCTATCTGCGCGGCGAGATCGCGTTCGACGCGCACGAACAATTCCGAGTGCTGTTCCTCGACGCACGCAACGGGCTGATCCGCGAGGAGATCGTCGGGCGCGGATCGGTCGACGAGGTCCCGGTCTATGTCCGCGAGGTCATCCGCCGCGGGCTCGATCTGGGGGCGGCGGCGATCATCGCGGCGCACAACCACCCGTCGGGCGATCCGACGCCCAGCGCCACCGACATCGCGGTCACGCACCATCTGGTCTGCGCCGCGAAGCTGTTCGCGATCACCGTCCACGACCATATCATCATCGCGCCGGACGCGCATGTCAGCATGCGCGATCGGGGGTATCTATGACCGCGCCCGGGCTGCGGCTGATGCGGTGGACCGAGGACGGCCGGGAATCGCTGGAGGCGCTGATCAGCGCGTGGCGCGACGGGCTGGACCCGGCGATCGCGCCCGACCACGCACCGGCGATCGACCTGCCCGAACTGCCGAGCGAATTGGAGCGGGCCAGGGCGCTGATCGATCGCCGGCGGTTGCGCACCGCGGTGTTCGGCAATGCTGCGGACCTGTTCTACGATCCGGTGTGGGAAATCCTGCTCCAGCTGTTCGTCGCGCATGAAGAGGGGGCGGCGCTGACGGTCGGTTCGCTCGGCCTGGGTTCGCACATGCCGCCACCGATCCGCCGCCGCTGGATCATGGCGATGGAACAGCGCGAACT
>CAXTVB010000004.1:0-22118 GCA_964247555.1 uncultured Sphingomonas sp.
CCCAGATCACGCCGACCATGCAGACGATCATCAGCACCTGCGTCAGCACCGACAACATGTTCTTCGACCGGACGAGACCGCCATAGAACAACGCGAGGCCAGGTACCGACATCATCAGCACCAGCAGCGTCGAGGTCAGCATCCAGGCATTGTCGCCCTTGTTGACGGTGGCCGGCGGGATCGGGCTCGCCGCCGCAGCGGTGGCGGACCCTTGCGCGAACGCCGGATGCGTCAGCAGCAATGTGGTGGCCAGGGCACCGATGCCGAGGCCCAGTCTGGTTGGCTTCATCATATCCCCCATCTCAAAGCGCCGCATCGTCGGTCTCCCCGGTACGGATGCGCACCGCCTGGCCGACATCGAGCACGAAGATCTTGCCGTCGCCGATCGCGCCGGTGTTCGCTGCCGCCTGCATCGTCTCGACGACGCGGCTCGCCAGATCGGAGGCGCAGACGACCTCGATCTTGATCTTCGGCACCATGTTGGTGCTGTATTCCGCGCCACGGTAGATTTCGGTCTGACCCTTTTGCCGGCCGAACCCCTTGACTTCGGTGACCGTCATCCCCGCCACCCCGATCGCGGTGAGCGCCTCGCGCACCTCGTCGAGCTTGAACGGCTTGATGATCGCGATGACCAGTTTCATGCGCGCCCCTCCCTGTTGCCCGAAGGATCCGTCGCAATCATCGTGCCATGCAAAGCGTCGGTCGATTCCCTAACGGAAAGTTACGATCGCGTGACGCCCGCCGATCGATTTTTAGGCATCAGCAGCCGTGGTGCCGAAAAATCAGGCAGCGTCGGCAACGATCGCGCGGGCTGCGGCAAGGTCGTCCTCGTCCACCATCACCCGCACCGGGATCAGCAGATAGCTGCCGTCGCCGATCGACGTCTCGCCGTCGAACGCGATCGCGGCGATCCCTTCGCTGTCCAATCGTCCGATCAGGATATGCGCTTCGTTGCGGCTGAACCGGCCGAGTTCGGCGATGGTCATGCGGCTGGAATCCGCGTCTGCACGCGCACCGGCAGGCCGTCGATGCTGGCCGTTCGCCCGGCGAGCTTCGCCAGCCGTTCCTCCGGCACCTGCTGCGCATGGAACTTGACCAGCGTCTCGCGCGGCCGCTCCAGCGTCATTCGCGGGACGCCCCAGCCGCAGCTGGTCTGCACGCTGTCGATGTCGATCGCGAACACCTGCCGCACGCCGGGAAGCCGCGGGAAATGCGCGGCGAGCGCATCGAAGCCCGCATCCTGCGGCAGCACGGCCGTCCCGCGACCGTAGAGGCGCAGGATCAGCGCAGGATTGTCGAAGGCGCAGAACATGACGGTGATCCGCCCGTCCGCCGCCAGATGCGCCTGGGTCTCGTTGCCCGAACCGCCCAGGTCGACATAGGCGACGCGGTGTGCGTCCAGCACGCGGAAACTGTCGAGCCCCTTGGGACTGAGGTTGATCCGCGCACCCTCGGCCGCGGTCGCGACGAAGAACACCGGCTGTTTCGCGATGAAATCGCGGTGGTCGTCGGTGAGGGCGGGGAAGAATTCCATCGGCATGCTCCCGATTGACGCGCGCTTGGGACGCGCATAACCTGTACGCATGAAACAGGATCCGATCGCATCCGGCAAGCGCAAATCCGTCAACCTGTCGATCGACACGGGGATCGTGGCATCGGCCCGCGAGCACGGCCTCAATCTGTCGAGGATCACGGAGGCGGCTTTGCGCGAAGCGACGCGGCAGGAACATGAGCGGCGCTGGCGTGAGGAAAACCGCGAATGGATCGCAGGGTTCACCCGACGCTATGAGGCCGAAGGCGATCCGCTGGCGCATCTGGAACTGCCCTGATGGCGCAATTCTCGGTCTACCGCGTGCGTGGGAACATATTCGTCGTCGATTGCCAGGCCGACCTTCTCCGCGACCTGCCGACGCGGCTCGTCGCGCCACTTCGGACGCCCGAACCCGACGCGCCGGCGCGGTTGGTTCCGGTCTTCGAGATTGATGGCAAGCGGCTTGCGATGATGACGCCACTCCTGCGCAGCATCGCCGTTCGCGACATAGAAGCGACGGTCGCAGACCTGACCGCCCATGAATTCACGATCAAGGCCGCGCTCGACATGCTGATCTCGGGGTTCTGACCGGCGTCTGATCTTCAGGCCGCCGTCCCGCCCACCGTCAGCCCGTCCACCAGCAGCGTCGGCTGCCCGACCCCGGCCGGCACGCTCTGTCCGCCCTTGCCGCACACGCCGATCCCCTCGTCCAGCGCGAAGTCGTTACCGATGCCGCGCACCTTGGTCAGCGAACTCGGCCCGTCGCCGATCAGCGTCGCGCCCTTGATCGGCGCGCCGAGCTTGCCGTCCTCGATGAGATACGCCTCGGTGCAGCTGAACACGAACTTGCCCGACACGATATCGACCTGCCCGCCGCCGAACGACTTGGCGAATATGCCCTTCTTCACGCGGGTCAGCAACTCGGCGGGGTCGTCCTGGCCGGCCTTCATGAAGGTGTTGGTCATGCGCGGCATCGGCGCATGCTGGAAGCTCTCGCGCCGGCCGTTGCCGGTGGGGGCGACGCCCATCAGCCGCGCGTTCAGCCGGTCGTGGATATAGCCCTTCAGGATGCCGTCTTCGATCAGGATATTCTCCTGCGTGGGCGTGCCCTCGTCGTCGATCGTCAGCGACCCGCGCTTGTTGGCGAGACTGCCGTCGTCGACCACCGTCACGCCCGGGGCTGCGACCCGCTCGCCGATCCGGCCGGAGAATGCGCTCGTGCCCTTGCGGTTGAAATCGCCCTCCAGCCCGTGCCCGATCGCCTCGTGCAGCAGGATGCCCGGCCAGCCATTGCCCAGCAGCACGGTCATCTCGCCCGCGGGCGCGGCGACCGCATCGAGGTTGGTCAGCGCCTGCGCCAGCGCCTCGTCGATCGCGCGGTTCCACGTGTCGGGCGCGAACAGGTCGGTGTAGAGATAGCGCCCGCCGATGCCGTAGCTGCCCGTCTCGCGCCGGCCGTTGCGTTCGGCGACGATCGACACGTTCAGGCGAACGAGCGGGCGGACGTCGGTCGCGACGAAGCCGTCGGCGCGGACGATCTCGACCACGCCCCAGCTGCCCGACAACGCCACCGACACCTGCGCGACGCGCGGATCGCGCGCGCGCGCCGCGGCGTCGATCGTCTGGCACAGATTGACCTTGTCCGCGAAGGGCACGAGGTCGAGCGGATCGGCATCGGTATAGAGGTGGCGGTTCGTCTGCTGCGGCGGGGGTGCCTTGGCCACCTTGCCGGGTTCGATCAGCGCCATCGTCTCGGCGGCGCGCCGGATCGCGGCGGGCGTCATCTCGTTGGCATGCGCGAAGGCGGTCATCTCCCCCGACACCGCGCGCAGCCCGAAGCCCGACTGCGTATCGTAACTCGCGGTCTTCAACCGGCCGTCGTCGAAGCCGAACGCCTCACTGCGACGATATTGAAGATAGAGTTCGCCGTCGTCCGCGTTGGCCAGCGCCTTGGCGGTCAGCGCCTGCGCCTGTTCGGGGTCGAGCGCGTCGCGGTAGAGGAAGCGGCGGGGGTCTGTCGGGATGGTCATGCCGTCGAATATAGGCTTGCCCCGGTCATAGTCGAGGGGCGGATCAGCGTCCCGCGCCATCCCCGTGATCCCCGAGCGTCGCCTGATCGACGCCGTCGGCCGGGCCGCCGGCCAGCACGAAGCGCCGGTCGCAATAGCCGCAATCGACAAAGCCGGTCTCGTCGATCTGCAACCACACCCGCGGATGGCCGAGCGCGGCACCCCCGGGAATGTCGCTCGCCCCGTCGCACGCGACGCGGGGCTGGGTAACGCGGGTGGTTTCTGGGGGCGGAAGCATGCGCGGGGGATAGCAAGTGAGGGCGGCGCAAACAATCCTCCCCGGCACGGCGAGGGGGGACGGTGCGCAGCATGGTGGAGAGGGCAGGCCGCAGGCGGATTGCACGCGGCCTGCCCCCTCCACCACGCCGCTACGCGTCGCGGTTCCCCTCCCCGTGCCGGGGAGGATTTGTTAGGGCGAAGCGATGCCCCTCAAACTCTTCTTCGATGGCGGGTGTCGGCCCAATCCGGGACCGATGGAGACCGCGGTCGTTGCGCGCGGGGTCGCGCATGTCGCGGTCGGTCTGGGGATCGGCAGCAACGACGAGGCCGAATGGCTGGCGGTGCGCCACGCGCTGCGGATCGCGCATGATCTTGACGGGGACGATATCGTGCTGGTCGGCGATTCCGCGCGGATCGTCGCGCAGGCGAAGGGCGCGCGGTGCGGCAGCGATGTCCTGCGCGCGCACCGCGATGCCTTCCTGGCCGAGGCCGCGACCTTCGCCCGCATCCGCATCCGGCGCATATCGCGCGCGCAGAATCTGGCGGGGCAGGCGCTGGAGGGGCTGCACGGACGGCGCTGATCTCGACCCGCGCGGCGCTTTGCGGTAGCGGCGCGGTTCGCCATGCCAGCCCCCGCCCCCGTCCGCGTCACCGCCTTGTACCGCTTCGCGCGCTTCCCCGATCCGCACGCGTTGCGCGACCCGCTGGAGCAGCTGTGCCGCGACCGCGGCGTGAAAGGTACGTTGCTGCTCGCCACCGAGGGCATCAACGGCACGATCGCCGGCACGTCGGACGGTATCGAGCAGGTGCTGGCGCACATCCGCACGCTGCCGGGTTGCGCCGCGATCGACGTCAAGGACGCGAGCGCCGATACGATGCCGTTCCATCGACTGAAAATCCGGATCAAGGCGGAGATCGTGACGATGGGGGTCGCGGTCGATCCGCTGGCGGACGCCGGCGCCTATGTCGCGCCGGGCGACTGGAATACGCTGATCGCCGACCCCGACACGGTCGTGATCGACACGCGCAACGCGTATGAGGTGCGCGTCGGCACGTTCGACCGCGCGATCGACCCGGGCACGGCGAGCTTCCGCGACTTTCCGGCCTGGGTCGATGCGCACCGTGCGGACTTGGCCGGCAAGCGGATCGCGATGTTCTGTACCGGCGGCATACGCTGCGAGAAGGCGACCGCCTATCTGAAGCGCGAGGGCGTGGAGGACGTTTTCCACCTAGAAGGCGGCATCCTGCGCTATCTGGAGACGGTGCCCGAAGCGGATAGCCGCTGGCAGGGCGAATGCTTCGTGTTCGACGAGCGCGTCGCGGTCGGGCACGGGCTCGCGCCGGGCAGCCATGGCCTATGTCGCGGGTGCCGGATGCCGGTCTCCCCTGCGGACCGCGCCTCGCCGCTGTACGAGGAGGGCATCGCCTGCCCCGCCTGCCATGGCACCCGCGACGCAGCCGCGCGGGCGGGTTACGCCGAGCGACATCGCCAGACGCTGCTGGCCGAGACGCGCGGGCAGCCGCATGTCGGCGCGACCTATGATCCTCCCGGTACCTGATCCCGACGATCCGCGGATCGCGGCGTATCGCGATATCAAGGAGCGCGATCTGGTCGGGCGGCAGGGGCTGTTCGTGGCGGAGGGACGCGTGGTGCTGGGTATGCTGCTCGCATCCCCGCGCTTCGCCGTGCAGTCGGTGCTGATCGCGGCGCACCGGGTGGGGTCGCTCGCGGACCTCATCGCGCGGGTGCCCGAAGGCGTGCCGGTCTATGCAGCCGCGCAACCCGTGCTCGATGCGATCGCCGGGTTTCCGATGCACCGGGGGATCTTGGCCATCGGCGAGCGGCGGCAGGTGCCGTCCGCGGGCGCGCTGCTGGCGTCGCTGCCCGAACGCGCCTGCGTCGTCGCGCTGAGTGGAATCGCGAACCACGACAATATGGGCGGCATCTTCCGCAATGCCGCCGCGTTCGGGGCGGATGCGGTGGTGCTGGACGGCGACTGCTGCGATCCGCTGTACCGCAAGGCGATCCGGGTGTCGGTGGGGGCGGTGCTGACCGTCCCGTTCGCGCAAGCCGCGATCGGCGAAGGCCTGATCGACCTGCTCCGGGCGCAACGCTTCGACGTGCTGGCGCTCAGCCTCACCGGCGAACGGACGCTGGCCGAAATCGTCCCGGGTCCGCGTATCGCCGCGCTATTCGGTGCGGAGGGACCGGGGCTATCCGCCGCGATGCTGGCGCGGGCGAACGGGGTGCGGATACCGATGGCGGCGGGATTCGATTCGCTCAACGTGGCGACGACCAGCGGGATCGTGCTGCATCATGTGATGGCGCGCTGAACCCTTCCGTCATGCCGGGCTCGTCCCGGCATCCAGAGCCGCGGGCGTATCGCTCGTCGTTCTGGACCTCGGGACAAGCCCGGGGTGACGAATCTCAACGAGCTGCCCCCCTATTTCGCCTTCCCCGTCCAGCGATCCATCCATCCCAGCACTTCGCCATACCATTGGCGCGAATCCTTGGGCTTCAGCACCCAGTGATTCTCGTTCGGGTTCACCACCAGCCGCGACGGGATGGCCCGCCGCTGCAAGGCGGTGAAGGCGGCGATGCCTTGCGTATAGGGGATGCGGAAATCCTTTTCGCCGGTGATGACCAGCATCGGCGTCCTCCACTGCGCGACATAGTTCACGGGGTTCCATTTCTCGAACGCCTGGGGGTCCTCGTAATAAGGGTGTCCGCCATGTTCCCACTCGTCGAACCACAATTCCTCGGTCTCGTACGCCATCGCACGCGCATCGAAGACGCCGTCATGCTGGACGATGCATTTGAACCGGTCGGCCCAATTGCCCTCGATCCAGTTCATCATATACCCGCCGTACGACGCGCCGAGCGCGCAGGCATTGTCCGCGTCGAGCCAGCCGAACCGGTCCGTCGCCGCCTTCAGCCCCGCCTTCAGATCCTCGAGCGGCGCGCCGCCCCAGTCGTTGCTGATCGCGTCGGTGAAGGCCTGGCCGTAGCCCGTCGACCCGTGGAAATCGACCGCGACCAGCCCGTAGCCGGCGCCGGCGAACACCGCGGGGTTCCAGCGATAGGACCAGCTGTTGTTGCTCGACCCCTGCGGCCCGCCATGGACCATGTACGCGATCGGCACCTTGCCCGAGGAGCCGTACGGCTTGACCGCATAGCCCCAGACCTTGTCGCCCTTCGCACCCGTGAAGCTGAACCGCGTGACGGTCGGCAGGTCGATCCCCGCCAGCTTGTCCGCATTGACCGAGGTCAGCCGCGTCGATCGCTTGCCCGTTGCCACATAGAAATCGTCGGGCGCGACCAGGCTGTTCATCGCGTAGACGATGCCCTTCGCGGTCGGGACGACGGCATCGACATTGCCCTCCCCGGTCAGCCGCGCGACCTTGCCGGTCATGGGATCCACCGACCAGATCGGATTTTCCTGCGTGTCTTCCGCGGTGACGTAGATCGTCCGTGAATCGAGGCTCCACGCGATCGATCCGATCGACCGGTCCCAGCCTTCCGTCACCGCACGCACCTGCCCGCTGGCGAGATCGCGGATCGTCAGCACCTGCCGGTCCGCTTCGAACCCGGCGCGCTTCATCGCGACATAAGCGAGGCTGCGGCCGTCGGGGGAGACGGTCGGCAGCGTATCGGTCGCGGTGTTCGCGGCGGTCAGGTTCACGGGTGCCGCGGCGCCGTCCGCGGCGGCGGCGAAGATGTCGAGATTGGTCGACAACGACTCGATCCGTCCCGCCGCGCGCAGCGCGAAATAGACGGTGCGGGCATCCGCGCTCCATGATATCTCCTCGCCACCGCCATTGGGCTTCGAGGGCGTGTCGCCGATCAGGCCGTGTTCGATCGCGATGCCGTCGCCGGGCGCGCCGTCCTTCGTCAGCGGGAGGACGAACAATTGCGAGCGGGTGCCGTCCGCCCATGTGTCCCAGTGGCGCACGAACAGCTGGTCGTACGTCCGCGCCGCGCCCGCATTGGGGTCCTTCTTGGCAAGCGCGAGGGCGAGCGTCGGTGCGCCGGGCAGGCGATCGGCCCAGATCAGCAACCTGTCGCCGGTCGGCGCGACCTTGAAGCCGCCGAACCCGCCCTGGAAGCCGGTGAGCTTGCGCGGGGCCGTGCCGTCGATCGCGACCGACCAGACCGCGTCGTCGCCGCCCTTGTCCGATTGGAAATAGACGATGCGCCCGTCATTCGCGAATTGCGGGCTGGTTTCGTTGACGTCCGGCTCAGCGGCGAGCTTCTCGGGCTTCGCCCCGCGCCGGGTCAGGTCGAGCCGCCACAGATCGTATCGCCCCTTGTCCGCGGCCAGGTCGGTCTCGCGCTGCTGCCACACCAGCCAATGCCCGTCCTTCGACACCGCAGGCGACCCGACGCGCGAGAGCATGGTCACGTCGGCGATGGTGAGCTGGCGCGCCGCGACGGGGGTGGCGGCGGTGGCGATTGCGAGCAGGCTCGCAGCGAGGATCCTCTTCATGGCGGCGGTTAGAGCGCATGCCGCGCGAACTGGCAATCGTCGCGCGTTGGGTGCAAATAGCGACGCGAAGGAGCCTCCCATGGATAGCCTCGATACCGCCGACCGCTGGACGACCGATTGGGCCGCCGCGGGCGCGGACGAATTGCCCGACCTGATCGAGTTGCGCCGCGCGATCCATGCCGATCCCGAGGTCGGGCTTCACTGCCCGCGTACGACCGAGAAGGCGAAGGCCGCGCTCGCCGGACTGCCGCTGGAGATCCGCGAGGGATCGTCGACCACCGGCTTCGTCGCGATCCTGCGCGGCGGGCGCGGCGCGGCCGGCGACAACGGCCGCACCGTGCTGCTGCGCGGCGACATGGATGCGCTGCCGATGCAGGAGGAGACCGGCCTGCCCTTCGCGTCGCGCAATGCCGGCGCGATGCATGCCTGCGGACATGATTCGCACACCGCGATGCTGGTCGGCGCGGCGCGGGCGTTGTGCGCCAGGCGGGACAGCCTGCCGGGGACGGTCGTCTTCATGTTCCAGCCGGGCGAGGAGGGGCATCACGGCGCACGCTTCATGATCGACGACGGGCTGCTCGGCGATCCCGCACCCGATGCGGCGTTCGCGCTGCACATCTCGCCCAACATGCCTTCGGGCGTGGTGGTGGGGCGGCCCGGTGCGATGCTGGCGTCGGCGGATACGCTGCATGCGACGATCACCGGGCGCGGCGGGCATGCCGCCATGCCGCAGGACGGGATCGACCCGATCCCGATCGCGTGCGAAATCGTGACCGCACTGCAGACCTTCATCGGCCGGCGCATCGCGGTGACCGATCCGGCGGTGCTGTCGATCACCAAGATCAACGCCGGCACCGCGCACAATGTCATCCCCGGCGAGGCGACGCTGCTGGGCACGCTGCGCACCTTGTCGGAGGATACGCGCGCGACGATGCACGCCGCCTTCCACCGGATCGTCGAACATGTCGCCCTGGCGCACGGCGCGGTCGGCGAGGCGCGGATCGAGACCGGCTATCCCGTCACGATGAACGACCCGCGCGGTGCTGCGCTGGTCGAACGCGCCGCGATCGCGCTGGGCGGCGCGCGGGGATACTACCAGATGCCCGCGCCGATGATGGGCGCGGAGGATTTCTCCTATGTGCTGCGCCAGGTCCCCGGGGCGATTTCGTTCATCGGCGTCGCGCCCGAGGGCAGCGATCCGGCGACCAACCCGCCGCTGCACAATACGCGCATGACGATCGACGAGGCAGTGATGGCCAAGGGGGTCGCGCTCCATTGCTCGGTCGCGGAGCGATTCCTGCACGGCGGGTTCGAGGGGTAGGCCCTTACCGCCGTCACCCCGGCCTCGTGCCGGGGTCCAGGGTGACGGGCCGCATCGCGCGCGGCGCCGGATGCCGGGACGAGCCCGGCATGACGATTGATGGACATGTTCGCGCCGCGGCGAAGCCGCGTCGTCAGTCGATGCCTTTGTCATCGCTGGCCGGGCTCGGCGATCGTGCCGGGATCAGCGTGGCTGATCCCGGACGCCGAGCTCAGACGTCCAATTGCTTCACCGCCGCGTTCCAGCTCGAGATATTATCCCGCGCCTCCTGCACGAACGCCGATCGCCGGACGAATCCAAGGAAGAATTCCGCGAACCATTTGCCCGGGTTGCGAAGCGGCCGTTCGAACTGCACGAGCAGCACCACGCGCGTTCCTTGCGTTTCGTTCCACACCTCGTGCTGATACGTGTCGTCGAACACCAGCGTCTCGCCCTCCGCCCAGCGGACGATACGGTCGTCGACGCGCATCCGGACATCGCCGTCGCGCGGGACGATGAGCCCCAGATGGCAGGTTATGAGCCCCTTCGTCACGCCGCGGTGATCGGGGATGTGCGTGCCGGGCGCCAGGATCGAGAAGAAGGCGCTGTTCAGCCCCGGGATCTGCGCGACGATCTTCGCGGTCTCGGGACAGCGCGCCAGATTCTCGTCGATCGGGAAACCATAGCCCCACAGGAAGAAGGACCGCCATTTGTTGACCTCCGCGATCGCGCGGTGATCGGGAGATATGGTCGCGAGGCTCGGTGCGGCGTCGCCCTGCAATGCGACCGCGACCGCTTCGTCGCGGATCGTTTCCCAATGATCGCGCAGAATCGCGGTCCAGGCGAAATCGCGGACGTCGAGCACGGGATCGTTCGACACCAGGGACGACGAGGCGATCAGCGCGTCGAACACGCCGCGCAAATGCTTGCCGAACTTGATGATGAAGGGGCGGTTGGGTTCCGCCTCCATCTTGCTGCCGGGCGCGGGGGCACCCGAGATGACGTTCAGATCGGGCACGCGCAGCGTCCGGGCGCCGTCGATGGACGCGGTGTCCTCGCCCGAATTCCGCCACATTGCCGCTCCGGTACCGGAACCACGCTTCGTTTCAACCTTGACCGTCATTCCATCGTCCTTGCGCCGTCCGGCTCTTCTCGTGAACGGTGCCCGCGCATACCCCCATCGCTGGAGCGACCGTTTCGTGGGGGCCCGACTAACCGCACTCTGGGTCGAAATCATGGCCGTTGCGTGGGAAGTTGGCGGGACCTACAGGCGAGTGCAAGGGGGTGAGGAGCATAGCAGACCCTATGGTGCATTTTCCCCGCGCGCTGGTTGCGTCGCTTTTCCTGGCCGCGAGCCTTGCCGGTGCCGCGACGGGGCAGTCGCCACAGCAGTCCGCTCCCGCCGCCACGACCGCCGCTCCCCCCTTCGACCTGTCGAAGATCGACACCCGCGCCTGGCTGTTCGCGGACAGCGACATCCCGCCCGATCCCGAATGGCATTTCGGCACCCTGCCCAACGGGCTGCGCTATGCGGTGCGCAAGAACGGCGTGCCGCCGGGCCAGGTCGCGATCCGCGTCCGCGTCGAGGCCGGGTCGCTGATGGAGACCGACAGCCAGCGCGGCTTCGCGCATTTCATCGAGCATCTGTCGTTCCGCGGGTCCGAATATGTCCCCGACGGCGAGGCGAAGCGGGTGTGGCAGCGGTTCGGCGCGTCGTTCGGCACCGACACCAATGCGCAGACGACCTATACCTCCACGACCTACAAGCTCGACCTGCCCTCCGCGACGTCCGAGGGGCTGGACGAGAGCCTGAAGATCCTGTCCGGCATGATGGCCGCGCCCGCGATCACCCCCGCCGCGCTGAACGCCGAACGTCCGGTCGTGCTGGCCGAACAGCGCGAACAGCCAGGACCGCAGGTGCGGATGGGCGATGCGATCCGCGCGACCTTCTTCGCCGGGCAACCGATCGCGGACCGCGCGCCGATCGGCACGGTCAAGACGCTGAATGCCGCGACCGCCGACGCGGTGCGCGCGTTCCACGACCGCTGGTATCGCCCCAGCCGGACGACCGTCATCATTTCCGGCGACATGGACCCGGACGTCTTCGCCACCGGCATCGTCCGCCATTTCTCCGCGTGGAAGGGGGCCGGCGACAATCCGCCCGAGCCCGATTTCGGCAAGCCCGATGCGGGCAAGCCCGCCGCCGGCGCGGTCGTCGAACCGTCGCTGCCCCCCGTCGTCGCGATGGGCGTCGTGCGACCGTGGCACTATAATTCGGACACCGTGATCTTCAATCAGAAGCGGATGGTCGACACGCTGGCGACTCGGGTCATCAGCCGCCGGCTGGAAACGCGCGCGCGCGCCGGGGGCAGCTTCCTTCAGGCGTCGGTCTCGCTCGACGACGTGTCGCGGTCCGCCAACATCACCTCGGTCAACATCGTCCCCATCGGCAACGACTGGGAAACCGCGCTGAAGGATGTGCGCGGCGTCATCGAGGATGCCGAGACCAACCCCGCGACGCAAGCCGAGATCGACCGCGAATATGCCGATCTCGACACCGGCATGCGCACCGAGGTGGAGACCGCGAAGGTCGAGGCCGGCGCGCGCCAGGCGGACAATATGGGCGAGGCGATCGACATCCGCGAAACGATCGCGTCGCCCGCGGTATCGTACAAGATCCTGACCGATGCGCATGCCGCGGGCATGTTCACCCCCGCCGCCGTGCTCGCGTCGACGAAGCGCATCTTCACCGGCGACGCGACTCGCGCGGTCGTCAACACCCGCGTCGCGGAGGACAACAGCGTCGGCAAGCTGGCGGTGGCGTTGAAGGCGGACGTCGGCGGGCTGGCGGAGAAACGCCGTCGCCAGGGTACGGTGACCTTCGCGCGGCTGCCCTCGCTCGGCAAGCCCGGCACGGTCGTGTCGCGGACCCCGATCGACGGGCTGGACATGGAACAGCTCGCCTTTTCGAACGGCGTGCACCTGCTGCTGTTCCCCAATAGCGGCGAGACCGGCCGTGTGTATGTCCGCGTCCGCTTCGGCCGCGGCAACAATATCCTTCCGGCGACGCACGAGAGTCCCGCCTGGGCGGGCGATCTCGCGCTGATGCAGGGCGGTATCGGCAAGCTCGGCCAAGGCGATCTCGACCAGATGACCGCGGGGCGGCGGATCGGGATCGATTTCGATATCGGCGACGACGCCTTCTCGCTCGCCGGGCTGACGTCCGCGCAGGACATGCCCGACCAGCTGAAACTGATGGCGTCCGCGCTGGCCAAGCCGGGCTGGGATCCGGCACCGGTCGCGCGCGCACGCGCGGTCGCGCTGACCAGTTACGACGGCTATTCGGCGTCCCCCGACGGCATCTTGTCGCGCGATCTGGAACGGCTGCTGCACGACGGCGATCCGCGCTGGGGCACGCCGCCGCGCCCCGCGATCGACGCGCTGACCCCGGCGGCGTTCCGCGCACTGTGGCAGCCGCTCGTCGCCGGCGGACCGATCGAGGTGTCGGTGTTCGGCGATTTCAAGGCGGCGGACGCGGTCGCGGCGGTCGCCGCCACCTTCGGCGCGCTGCCGCCGCGGACGGTGGATGCCACCCCCGCGCCGCCCGTCCGCTTCCCCGCGCATGTCGACACGCCGGTGATGCGCCAGCATGACGGCGCGGCGAACCAGGCGGTGGCGGTGATCGCCTGGCCGACCGGCGCGGGGATCGACGACATCCGCGACAGCCGCCGCCTCGACGTGCTGGCGCAGGTCTTCTCCGACCGCTTGTTCGAGAAACTGCGCCAGGCCGACGGCGCGAGCTACAGCCCCAACGTCTCGTCCAGCTGGCCGATCGGTCTGCCCGGCGGGGGTCGCCTACTGGCGATCGGGCAGGTCGCGCCGGCCAATGTCCCGCTCTTCTTCACCACCGCGCGCGCGATCGCGGCGGACCTGGTCGCGAACCCGATCGGGCAGGACGAACTGGTGCGGATCATGGGTCCGATGCGCCAGGTGCTGATGCGCGCCTCGACCGGCAATCCGTTCTGGCTGCAGCTGATGGCGGGCGCGACCTTCGATCCCAAGCGGATCGACGCGACCCGGTCGATCGCGAAGGATTTCGTGTCGATCACGCCGGCCGACCTGCAGGCGACCGCGGCCAAATATCTGATCCCGGCGCGCGACTGGACGATGGCGGTGGTGCCGAAAGCGGTGAAGACGGGCGCGCAAGGCACGGCGGCGCCAGCGGGTTGAGGGGCGACGGCGCTATGTTGGGCGGCCGCCAGTCTGCAACACTAAACCGTTCCCCCGCGAAAGCGGGGGCCCCGGGTTACAGGCAATGTCGCTCGTGGCCCCTGGGCTCCCGCTTTCGCGGGAGAACGGCGAGGGATACGTCCTAGCTCCGCCGGATCATCGCCCGTGCCAGCTTGCGATCCTCCAGCGAATAATACAGCCAGATCGCGCCGCCCTGCACGATCACCGAGGCGGCGAACGCGATGTCGGTCGCGCCGCGATCGTCCGCGGGGGGCGGCGTGACCAGCGGTTGCAGCCCGCGCGCGACGACCTTCGTCACCTCGGTATCGAACGCGACCCAGCCGATCCGCCAGCGTGCGTCGCGGGTCGCGCCGTTGTAGAACATCACCGGCGTCTGCGGATCGTCGGTCAGCATCGGTCCGGTCGACAGATGCCAGTCGTCCCACGAATTCTCGCGGATGGAGAAGGGTGCGGGCTGTTCGGCCCACGGACCCGCGACCCCCGGCCCGATCGCCAGCCCGACACGCGACGCATCGTCCGCCGCATATTCGTAGAACAGCCGCCAATGCCCGTCCGCGGTATGGCCGACCGTCGCCTCCTTGGTATTCCCCATGGTCTTGGTCGACTCCAGCGCGATCCCGCTCTTCGTCAGCCGGTCGACGCTCGGCCCCTGCGCATAGGATAATTGGCTGTGCGCCATGTCGGCGGCAACCGCGCTGTAATAGACGACGTACGACCCGTCGGACATCCGTTCGACGGTCGGGTCCTCGACGCCGCCCGCATCGACCGCATCGGGCCCCGGCACGATCGCCGGCGTGTCGAGCATGTCGAACGTCGCGCCGCCATCGGCGCTCCACCCCGCCCAGATGATGCCGCTGTCGCTATGCGCCATCTGCGCGGTCGGCACCGCACGCACCATGATGCCGATCCGCCCGTCGGCATCGGTCCAGACGAACGGACTCATCAGGTCGCGCTCCATCAGCGCGGGCGGGCCGTTCAGCGTGACCGGCTCCAGCGCCGTGACGTTGAAATCGAGCGTCATGCGCCGAGCGCCTGCATCAGCGACAGCCCGCCGTCGATGACGATCTTGGCCCCCGTTATGTAGGTCGCCTCGTCCGATGCGAGCCAGCGCACCAGCGCCGCGACTTCCTCGGGCTTGCCCGCGCGCTGCATCGGGATGTTCGCCTCCAGCGACTGGCGATAGGCGCCGTCGGTCGTGGCGCGCTTGTTCATCGGGGTCAGGATCATGCCCGGCTCGACCGCATTGACCCGGCAGCCATTCGCCGCCTCCTCAATCGCCATCGTCTCGACCAGATTGGTCAGCCCGCCCTTCGCCGCGCAATAATCCGCGCCGCCGCTCCGGACCGCATAGGCGTGGATCGAGGAGATATGCACGATCGCGCCGGGGGTCGCGGCGTCGCGCGCGCGCAGGAAGCGGCGCGAGGTCAGGAACGCGCCGGTCAGGTCGGTATCGATCAGCCGCTGCCACTGCGCCAGGTCCATGTCGCGCACCTTCACGCCGGACATGTTCAGCCCCGCCGAATTCACCAGCACCGATGCCGGGCCGAACGCCTGTTCGGCCGCGGCGAAGGCGGCGTCCACTGAGCCTTCCAGATGCACGTCGCACTGTATCGTCGTCGCGCGCCCGCCGCCGGCACGGACCGCATCCGCAGTCGCCTGTGCGCCCGTCGCGTCCGCGAAATACAGGATCGCGACGTCGTCGCCCGTCGCGCCGAACGCCGCGGCACAGGCCGCGCCTATGCCGGATTCGGCTCCCGTCACCACCACGCATCGTGCCATTCTTCGTTCTCCCTCGACCGCGGTGTAGCGAAGCCCGGCGCATCCGTCTCCCCGCGGACCGATCGTGACGGCGTTTTCATCTGTCCTACAACGAACCCATGTGGTTCACGGTCTGTCGGATCGAATGGAGGGACGGTTATGACGGACGATGTGGGACGGCTGATCGACGACGTGATCGATCGCGAGGGCGGCTATGTCGACAACCCCGCCGATCCGGGCGGCGCGACCTGCTGGGGTGTGACCCGTGCGGTCGCGGCGGCGAACGGCTATGCCGGCTCCATGCGCGCCTATCCGCGCGCGGCGGCGGTGGACGTCTATCGCCGGCTCTACTGGCACGCGCCCGGCTATGACCAAGTCGCTTCGCGCGCGCCGCTATTGGCGGCGGCGCTGTTCGATGCCGCGGTGAACATGGGGGCTGCGGTCGCGACGGGGTTCGTGCAACGCGCGCTCAACGCGCTCAACCGTGGCGGACGCGACTATCCCGACCATGCGGTCGACGGGAAGGTCGCGGCCGTCACGCTCGCCGCGCTCGACGCGTATCTGGCGCACCGTGCGCCGGGTGGCGAGGCGGTGCTGGTCAAGGCGGTCGCGGCGCTGCGCGGCGCCGCTTACATCGCGCTCGCGGAGCATCGCCCGGCCGACGAGGCGTTCCTCTATGGCTGGCTGGCCAACCGGATCGGTTAGCGACGAGCCTGCCGTCGCCGGGGTGTCGCGTTCGCCCCCGCGGCGCCGCCGACCTGTTTGCATCGGCGCAGTCGCCGCCGATTGTACCGCCACCCCCGCCGCCCCATATCCGCGGGCATGAGCGGGAACGACACCTCCATGCCGGTGTGGCACGGCACCACCATCCTTTCGGTCCGGCGCGGCGACACCGTCGTCATCGCCGGCGACGGCCAGGTCTCGATGGGCCAGACCGTCATGAAACCGAACGCGCGCAAGGTGCGCCGGCTCGGCGCCAATGGTGCAGACGGGGGCAGCGTCATCGGCGGGTTCGCCGGGGCGACCGCGGATGCGTTCACGCTGTTCGAGCGGCTCGAGCGCAAGCTGGAGGCGCATCAGGGCCAGCTGCTGCGCGCTTCGGTCGAACTTGCCAAGGACTGGCGCACCGACAAGTTCCTGCGCAACCTGGAGGCGATGATGATCGTCGCCGACAAGGACGTGACCCTGATCCTGACCGGAAACGGCGACGTGCTGGAGCCCGAGGCGGGGATCGCCGCGATCGGTTCGGGCGGCAACTACGCGCTCGCCGCCGCGCGGGCGTTGGTGGAGTATGAAAGCGATCCGGAAACGATCTGCCGCAAGGCGATGGGGATCGCGTCGGAATTGTGTGTCTATACCAACGACCGGCTGACCGTGGAGACGATTACGACCGCTCCCTGACCCACCCCGTCATCCCAGCGAAGGCTGGGATCTTTGCGTAACGATAGCCTGCGATTGCGGCACGAGACCCCAGCTTTCGCTGGGGTGACGTTTTAGGATCGACATGAACGACACCCTCACCCCCAAAGCCATCGTCGCCGCGCTCGACGCGCACATCATCGGCCAGACCGACGCCAAGCGCGCGGTCGCGGTCGCGATGCGCAACCGCTGGCGTCGGCAGCAGCTAAGCGCCGATCTGCGCGACGAGGTCACGCCGAAGAACATCCTGATGATCGGGCCCACCGGCTGCGGCAAGACCGAGATCAGCCGGCGTCTCGCCAAGCTGGCCGATGCGCCCTTCGTGAAGGTCGAGGCGACCAAGTTCACCGAGGTCGGCTATGTCGGCCGCGACGTCGAACAGATCGCGCGCGACCTAGTCGAGGAGGCGATCCGGCTGGAGAAGGAACGCCGCCGCATCGCGGTGAAGGACAAGGCCGAGGAATCGGCGATGAACCGCCTGCTCGACGCTTTGGTCGGCAAGGACAGCAGCCAGGCCACGCGCGAAAGCTTCCGCCAACGCTTCCGTGACGGGCATCTCGACACGACCGAGATCGAGATCGAACTGGAACAGGCGCCGCAGATGCCGTTCGAGATGCCGGGCGGCGGTGGCCAGGTCGGGATGATCAACCTGGGCGAGATGATGGGCAAGGCGTTCGGCGGCGGCCAGAACCTCAAGCGCCGCAAGCTGTCGGTGCGTTCCGCCTGGGACAAATTGGTCGAGGAGGAAGCCGACAAGCGCCTCGATCAGGACGAGGTCAGTCGCGTCGCGCTGGCGGATGCGGAGGCGAACGGCATCGTCTTTCTCGACGAGATCGACAAGATCGCGGTCAGCGACGGCCGCGGCGCATCGGTCAGCCGCGAAGGCGTGCAGCGCGACCTGCTGCCGCTGATCGAGGGTACCACCGTCTCGACCAAATACGGGCCGATGAAGACCGACCATATCCTGTTCATCGCGTCGGGCGCGTTCCATGTCGCCAAACCCAGCGACCTGCTGCCCGAGCTGCAGGGTCGCCTGCCGATCCGGGTCGAGCTGAAGGGCCTGACCGAATCCGATTTCGTCGCGATCCTGTCCGACACCAAGGCGTCGCTACCGTTGCAGTACAAGGCGCTGCTCGCGACCGAGGGGGTGACGGTCGATTTCACCGAGGACGGCATCGCCGCCATCGCGCGCGTCGCGGCCGAGGTGAATGCCGCGGTCGAGAATATCGGCGCGCGGCGGTTGCAGACGGTGATGGAGAAATTGCTGGAGGATGTCAGCTTCGACGCGGAGGATCGCAAGGAGCCCGTGACGGTCGACGGCGCCTATGTCGACCAGCAACTGGCGGCGATCGCGCGGAATACGGATCTCAGCCGGTTCGTTCTATAGGCTCGAGCTTTTGTCACCCCGGGCTTGTCCCGGGGTCCATAGTGCCGCGAACCATGAGCGCGAGTATGCGCGGCACGATGGATGCCGGGACAAGCCCGGCATGACGGGAGGGATTTAGGCCCCACGGCCCCTCACGGCTTCGAATATTTCACGAACGGCCCGAAACTGCACGATCCACTCTGGAAATGCGACGCATTGTCCACCGTCGTCGCGATGTCGCCCTGGCACAATTGGCTGGAAAAGGTCTTCGTCACGAGAATATTGCGTCCGCCGCTGCCGAGATCGGAACAGCCGCCCGCGGTGTCGCTGCGAAAGGCGGTACCGCGGCCGAGCGTGTACAGGATCGTGTTGCCATAGGAGCTGACCTGCGCGTCGCGCGTCTCGAACTGGTCGATGCACGATTGGGGCTTGCCCGGTACGAGCCCGGCGAGTCGCTTCTCGAGCCTGACTTGTTCCCCGGCCTCACGCTCGGCAGCGCGGGCGGTCTCGGCAGGTGTCTGGGCGCAGGCGGCAAGGGCCGTTGCGGCACTCAGGAGCAAAATCAGGCTACGCATCGTCATCCTCCATCGGCCCCTTCCGCCATATAAGCGCATCAGCCGCGAAATTCATCCTTGCCACGGCGCAGCGCGGCGAACGCGTCGACGTCGCGCGCGCGCAGGAACGGGTTGGTTTCGCGTTCCAGGGCGATGGTCGTCGGGACGGTCGCTTCGCCCTTCGCCCGCGCCGTATCGACCGCCGCCATGCGGTCGGCGATCGCGGCGTTGCCGGGCTCCGCGACGAGCGCATAGCGTCCGTTCGATTGGGTATATTCATGCCCGCAATAGACGCGCGTGTCGTCGGGCAGCGCGGCATAACGCTGCATGTTCGCGAACATCTGCGCCGGCGTGCCCTCGAACAACCGCCCGCAACCCATGGCGAACAGGGTATCGCCGGTGAACACCGCACGCTCCTGTGCGAGGTGGAAGGCGATATGCCCCGCAGTATGCCCAGGGACGAGCATCACGTCGGCGACATGCGCGCCGATCGCGACGGTGTCGCCTTCCGCCACCGTCGCATCGAGCGTCGGGATCTTCGCCGCCTCCTCAGCCGGACCGGTGATCCGCGCTCCGGCCGCCTTCATGGCGTCGTTGCCGCCGGTGTGGTCGGGATGCCAGTGCGTCGTCCACACCTGCCCCACGGTCCACCCCCGCGCGGCAGCGGCGTCCAGCACCGGCTGCGCCTCGCCCGGATCGACCGCCACCGTCTCGTCGCTGTCGGGATCGTGGATCAGCCAGGCGTAATTGTCGCTGAGCACGGGGACGCGGACGATCTCCAGCGCCATCACCAGGTCCCGGTGTTGGACATCGATAGCCACGGCTCCGCCGGTGGCAATTGGCCGTTCTGCAGCAGCTCGATCGAAATGCCGTCCGGGGACTTCACGAACGCCATATGCCCGTCGCGCGGCGGACGGTTGATCGTCACGCCGCCGTCCATCAACCGCTGGCACGTGTCGTAGATATTCTCGATGCGGTAGGCGAGATGGCCGAAATTGCGTCCGCTGCCATAATCTTCCGGCTCCCAGTTGTGCGTCAGCTCTACTTCGGCGCGCGCGCGTTCGCCCGGGCCCGCCATATCCTCCGGCGCGGCGAGGAAGATGAGCGTGAACCGCCCCTTCTCATTCTCCATCCGCCGGACCTCCTTCAGCCCGAGCAGGTCGAAGAAGGCGATCGTCTTGTCGGGATCGGCGACGCGGATCATCGTGTGGAGATATTGCATGCAGGGCTCCGACTGGCTGTTCGGTTGCCAGATAGGGATGCGGGCGTGGTGGTGCCAGCGTCCCCCGATCCCGCTAGCGGGACTTCGCGGATTTCGCCGTCGCCGCGGGCACCATGCCCGAAGGCGTCGGCCCCGCGACCGAGGCCGCCGTCGCCGCCGCCACGTCGAACTGCGACAGAGCGCCCGACGCGCTCTTCCCCGCCGCGCTGTCGGGCGCGAGCCGCACCGCCTGCGTCCAGGCCGCCCGCGCGCCCGGTTCGTCGCCTGCCAGCGCGGCCAGATTGCCCGCCTCCAGCTGCACCGCGGCGTCGTCCGACGACAATTTCAGCGCCTGCGCGATATCCTTGTGCGCGCGCGGCAGGTCGCCCATCCGCCGCGCGAGCGTCGCCGACAGCAGCCAGGCGAGCGGATCCGCCGCCGCGTTCGCCAGCGCATGGTCGATATCCGTCCGCGCGACTGGCAGGTCGCCCAGCGCCACCGACGCGCGGGCATGGTCCAGCTGCGCCTCGCCCAGCGGCAGCTCGGACAGCGTGCCCGCCGCGATCGCCCGGTCGATCGCACCCCGCGCCTTGACCGGTTCGCCCGCCGCCAGCCACGCATTGCCCGCCTCCGCCCAATAGGCGGCGACATGGCCGTCATGCGCGATCACCGCGGTGTGCGCCGCCTCCTCGAACGCCGCCGCTGCCGCCGGCCAGGCGGCGTCCTTCGCATCGGCGAGCCCCGTGCATTCCAGCGCGCGGAAACCGCCGCCCGCACCGCGCCACCGCTCCGCCTCCGCCCGCGCCGCGGTCGGATCGGTGCGGGTGAGCACCAGGCAATGCTGATAGCGCGCGGCGTCGGCATTGACGGGACCCGCCTTGGCGGTGGTGGCAGCGAGCAGGAGGGGGAGCAGGATCACGCGATATCCTCGACCGCGGCGATCATCCGCGCGATATCGGCATCGCGCGACAGGCGGTGATCGCCGTCCTTGACCAGCGTCAACTGCATGTCCGCTGAACGGATCAGTTCCGCCAGCCGGATCGCGCGCTGATACGGCACGTCGCGGTCCGCCATGCCCTGGAGCAACCGCACCGGGCAATCGATCGCGATCTCCCCGAACATCAACCGGTTGGCCTCCCCCGACGCCCAGAAACCGCGCGTGTAGAGCGTCGGTTCGGGGCCATAGGGATTGGCGCGCGTCAGGCGCCCTTGCATCAGCAACAGCATCTTCTCGTCGGTCGTGAAGCCCCAGTCGGTGAAGTCCGGTGCGGCGGCGATGCCGACCAGGCCCACGACCTGCTCGGGCCGCGCCCTCGCGACCAGCAGCATCAGCCACCCGCCCATCGACGATCCCACCAGCACCGTCGGCCCCGCCGCGGGGCCGTCCAGCATCGCCAGCACGTCGTCGCGCCAGTCGGCGAGCGTCTGGTCCGCGAACGCCCCCTCGCTCGCGCCGCAGCCCGCATAATCGAACCGCAGGAACGCGCGACCCGCCGCCTTCGCCCAGCCCTCCAGCGCCAGCGCCTTCGCGCCGGTCATGTTGGAAGCATAGCCGGGCAGGAAGACGATGGTCGGACCGGTACCCTCGGTCAGGTGATAGGCGAGCGTCGGGCGGGGCGGTCGGGAAGGCTGATCGGTCATCGCCGCCTCCGCTAGCGCCATCGCGGCCCCAGCGGAAGCGGCAGGTGGTCTACCGCGCGAGGAACGTCTCCAGCGCGGCGCGGAACGCGGCGGGCTGGTCGAGCATCACGAAATGCGCGCTGTCCGGCACGGGCACGAACACGACATGCGGCGCGGTCGCATAAGCGCCCTTGTACAACACCGCGCCCATCCCGGCTCCGGTCGCGGGTGCGGGGTAGACGAGCGTGATCGGCTGGGCGATGCGCGGCAGATCGGGACGCAGGTCGGTCGTCATGTCCTCGTACAGCGCCTCGCCGGTCACGCGCGGGTCGGCGGCCATCGC
>CAXTVB010000004.1:22128-30582 GCA_964247555.1 uncultured Sphingomonas sp.
GCCCAGGCCTTCACCGCGGCGCGCGATGCGGGCTTGAGCGCGAGGCCGTTCGCCGTACGCTCCGCCGCGACCGGATCGGCGGGCTTGCCATAGGTGGCGGCGATCGCGTCGCGCATCGCCTTCGCCTGCGGCTCGACCAGCGGCACCGTCGCCGCGGGCGAGAAGAGCAGCCCGATATAGGGCAGCGAATCGACGATCATCAGCCGCGAAACGCGGGCCGGATGCGCCCGCGCCATCATCAGCGCGACCAGCCCGCCCATCGAATGCCCGACCACCGGTGCCGATACGACCTTCTCGCGCGCCAGATACGCGTCGAGATCGGCGACGATCCCGTCCAGCACGCCCGGCGCGACATTGGCCCCCGGCGCATCGCCCGCGAAGCCGTTGACCTGCACCAGATAGACCGTGTGCGTCTTCGCCAGATCGGGCGCGACCCCGTCCCACACCGCGCGCGGGCTGGACAGGCCGGGGATCAGGACGACGGGGTCGCCGTGGCCGATCTTCACGACCGAGATATGCGCGAGCCGCGTCTCGGCCGGCGCCGACGCCGCATGGCTGGGTGCGGGGTGGAGGACCAGCAACGGCGTGAGCGCGCTGGCGGCGATACGGAGCGGCAGATGACGGATCATTTCGAGTCTCCTTTGGATGGGCTGGTGAAGATGTCTTCGATCGCGCGGTCGAACAGTTCGGCGATCCGGAAGGCGAGCGGCAGCGAGGGATCGTATTTCCCCGTCTCGATCGCATTGACGCTCTGGCGCGAGACCTGGAGGCGTTCGGCGAGGTCGCCCTGGCTCCAGTCCCGTTCGGCGCGCAGGACCTTGAGGCGGTTCTTCATGCCCGCGACCAGCGCGACCAAAGCGCGTTGGTACACGCGCCGACGCCGAGACCGCCGAACCACAGGATCGCCGCATAATAGGCGTAGACATGTGGAACGAGACCGAAATTCTCGAGAAACCCCCACACGGTCGCAATGCTCAGCGCGAACCCCGTCGCAATGAGGAGCTGGCGCACGAACCAGTCGCGGACATATTCGTCGTTTTCCTCGACCAGATAGCGTCCGATCACGCCGAACATGCCGACGATCGGCAGCGCGGGCAGGATCGCGACGACATAGGCGACCACGCCGTGCGGCGGCTGACGAACGAACAGCGCCACCGCCCCGCATAGCAGGATCACATACACGACACTGAGGATGATGATCCGTCGGTTGTAGCGGCGTTGAGCCGGATTGAATATCATGACAAGCGTCCTCCTCCTTAAGTGAAGGATGCTTTACATCTGCCACTGAAGCGAGTCAAGCAGCCATTACACAAAGACAGGTCCGCCTGTCACCTCGAACGCGGCAGCGGCGCGTACCACCATTTACCTTGCCACCCCGGCGAAGGCCGGGGTCCAGATGCGCAGCGTCTAGCCAGTGAAACGGTTCGCGCCGCCGAAAACAGCGCGAAGTGGGGCCCCGGCCTTCGCCGAAGTGGGGAAGCGTGGGCGCAAGTGTCGAGCCCTATCTTCCGGCTCGGCGACGGCCCGCCGATACGCCGTATCTAGATCGTATCGCCCGTAAGCCGTTGGCACAGCATGTCGAGCTGATCGAGCGTCGAATAGCCGAGCGTAAGCGTCCCGCCCTTTTCCGCATGCGCGATCCGCACCGACAGTCCGAGCAGGTCGGCGAGCTGCCCCTCCAGCGCGGCGATGTCCGCGTTCGGCGCATCGCCACTGCGGCTCCGTGTGGTCGCCGCCCTGCTGCGCCCCATCTTCATCTCGCGCGCCAGCTTCTCGGTCTCGCGCACCGACAATTGCCGCGCGACGACCTGCTCCGCCAGCGCCTCGATGTCGCGCGCGCCCAGCAGCGCGCGGGCATGGCCCATCGACAGCGTTCCCTCGATCACCCGTGCCTGCACCGGCTCGGGCAGTTCCAGCAGCCGCAACAGGTTGGCGACGTGGCTGCGCGATTTGTGGACGATCTTCGCCAGCGCGTCCTGCGTATGCCCGTAATCGCCCGCCAGCCGCTGATAGGCCTGCGCCTCCTCGATCGCGTTCAGGTCCTGCCGCTGGATATTCTCGACGAGCGCGATTTCCAGCGTCTCGGCATCGTCCAGTTCGCGGACGACGACCGGCACCTCGTGCAACCGCGCGCGCTGCGCCGCGCGCCAGCGCCGCTCGCCCGCGACGATCTGATAGCCATGCTGGTACGGCCGCACGACGATCGGCTGGATCAGCCCGCGCGTCGCGATCGACCCTGCCAGTTCGTCCAGCAACGCCTCGTCGAAATGCCGGCGCGGCTGGTTCGGGTGCGGCGACAGCGATCCGACGGGCAGCATCCGAACCCCCGGCGCGACGGTCGATCCCGGTGTCACCGGCTGTTCGCGCGCGATTTCGCCCAGCAGCGCGTTCAGGCCGCGCCCGAGCCCGGCGGGGCGTCCGCGCTTGTCGGTCATGCCGCCTTCGCCGATGCGGGCAACCGCGCGATCAGTTCGCGAGCGAGCGCGATATACGCTTCCGACCCCGAACAGCGATGGTCGTAGATCAAGGCCGGCAATCCGTGGCTCGGTGCCTCGGACAGCCGCACGTTGCGCGGGATGACGGTATCGAACACCACCCCGCCCAGCACCGCGCGGACGTCGGTCGACACCTGTTCGGTCAACCGGTTGCGGCGATCATACATGGTCAGCGCGACGCCAAGGATCGACAGCCCCGGATTGAACCGCGCGCGGATCCGTTCGACCGTGCTCAGCAATTGCGACAATCCCTCCAGCGCGAAGAATTCGCATTGCAGCGGCACGAGCAGCGAATCCGCGGCGACCATCGCGTTGATCGTCAGCAACCCCAGCGAGGGCGGACAATCGATCATGACGATATCCCACCGTCCGCTCGACGCCTTGATCGCTGCATCCAGCCGGTGCGTCCGCGCATCGAAGTCCACCAGCTCGATCTCGGCTCCCGACAGATCGACCGTCGCGGGCAGCAGGTCCAGCCGCGGGACACGGGTCGCCACCGTCGCGGCGTCGATGCTCGTTTCGCCGACCAGGACATCGTAGCTGGATTTCGCCCGCGCCGATTGCGGCACGCCCAGCCCGGTCGATGCGTTGCCTTGCGGATCAAGGTCGATCAGCAGCACCCGCGATCCGGTCGCGGCCAGTGCGGTCGCGACGTTGATGGCGCTGGTGGTCTTGCCGACCCCGCCCTTCTGGTTGGCCACCGCAATACAGATCATCGCGGCGTCACTCCGTCCAGGATCAGGATACGCGATTCCGGATCGGTCAGGCTATGTTCCACGTGAAACATAAAGCGCCATTTCGCCTCGGCAGCGTGCAACACGGGATAATCCATCTTTCCCCGTGGTAGCAACCACCGTGTCGCTGGCGTCGCGCAATGATAGGCCCAATTGATGATGGCATCGACCGAGCCTACGGCGCGGGCGGAGATCACGTCGGCTTTCGCCGTGACGCCCGCCACCTTTGCCGCGACGACGGCCACCTGCAGATCCAGCCCCAGCGTCTCGACGCACTCCGACAGAAATTGCGCACGGCGTTTGCGCGGTTCGACCAGCGTCATCGGCGTCCCCGTCGCGATCGAAACGGCAAGCCCAGGAAAACCCCCGCCCGTCCCGATGTCCAGCCAATGCCCCGCCTGCCCCAATGCGACGAGCTGGAGCGAATCGACGATATGCCGCGCCCACATCTGCGCGATCGTCGAAGGCGCCACGAGGTTCTGGACCGCATTTTCCGCTTCGACCATCGCCGCGAACGCGGCCAGCCGCGACTCCGCATCCCCACCGAACCGCTCCCGGACCCACGCGCGCGCTTCGTCTTCGGTCATGCCGCCCGGCGACGCGCGTGCAACAGGATGGCGGACAAGGCCGCCGGCGTGACGCCGCGGATGCGCGATGCCGCGGCAAGCGATGGCGGCCGGGCCTGGCCGAGCCGATCGACCATCTCGTTCGACAATCCGGGGATCGTCGCGAAATCGAGATCGGCCGGAAGCAGCACCCCCTCTTCACGCCGCAACCGCGCGATATCCTCCGCCTGCCGGTCGAGATATGGCGCATAGCGCGCATCTTCCAGCAACTCGTCGCGAACATCGGCCGGCGCCCGGACCCCCGCGGGTGCCACATGCGCCAGCGAGACCCCGTCGAAGCGAAGCCATTCGAACGCCGATCGCCGTGCGCCGTCCAGCCCGACCGCCGCGCCCCGCTCGACCAGGGCGGAGGCGGTGATCGACCCATCCAGCGCCGATCGCGCTTCCGCCATGGCGGCACGACGTCCCGCCTGGTGGGCGAGCCGCACCGTGCCCAGGCACCCGGCCGCCGCCGCCACCGGCCCGAGCCGCGTCTGCGCATTGTCGGACCTAAGGCTCAATCGATATTCCGCGCGTGCGGTGAGCATCCGGTACGGCTCGGTCACGCCCTGCAACACCAGATCGTCCACCATGACGCCGGTATAGCTCGACGCGCGGTCCAGGATCACCGGTGCGATCCCCAGCGCATGCCCCGCGGCATTGATCCCGGCGACCAGCCCCTGCCCGGCGGCCTCCTCATACCCCGTCGTGCCATTGATCTGCCCGGCGCAGAACACGCCCGCGATCGCCGATAGCGCCAGCCGATGGTCGAGCGCGCGCGGGTCGAGATAGTCATATTCCACCGCATAGCCCGGCACGACGATCGCCGCCCGCTCTAGCCCGGCGATGCTCGCGACCATCTCTTGCTGGACATCGGTCGGCAGCGAGGTCGACAGGCCGTTGGGATAGACGAGGTGGTCGTCCAACCCCTCCGGCTCGAGAAAGACCTGATGCCCGTCGCGGTCGCCGAACCGCTTCACCTTGTCCTCGATCGAGGGACAGTAACGCGGGCCCTGGCCGTCGATCGCACCCGTAAAAAGGGGCGAGCGATCGAACGCCTCGGCGATCCGCGCATGCGTTTCGCCATTGGTCCGCGTCACGGCGCAGGACAGTTGCGGCAGGACCCGCTTGGTCGTCATCGGCGACATCGTCCAGGGCTCGACATCGGATGGTTGCTCCGCCAGCACCGCCCAGTCGATCGTCCGGCCATCGAGCCGCGGCGGCGTACCCGTCTTCAGCCGCCCTATCGGCAGGCCGAGCGCACGCAATTGTTCCGCGAGCAACGTCGCCGCGCGTTCGCCGATCCGCCCGGAATTCTCGCGTTCCTCGCCGCGGTAGATGCGCGCGCCGAGGAACGTCCCCGTTGCCAGCACGACGCTGCGGCCGGCGATCACCGTACCGTCGGCGAGCAGGACGCCGTTGGCGGCGTTCCCCCGGATCGACAGGCCGACCGCCTCGCCCTCGCCGACCGTCAGGCCGGGCTGGTCCGCCAGCATCGCCTGGATTGCCGCTGCATATAACCGCCGGTCCGCCTGCACCCGCGGGCCCTGGACCGCAGTGCCCTTGCTCCGATTGAGCATCCGGTAATGGATCGCCGCTGCGTCCGAGGCACGCGCGATGAGCCCGTCGAACGCATCGACCTCGCGAACGATGTGCCCTTTACCCAGGCCGCCGATCGACGGATTGCAGGACATCGCGCCCACCCGCGCCCGATCGAACGTCAGCAACAGCGTCCGCGCCCCGCGGCGCGCGGCGGCAGCGGCGGCTTCCACGCCGGCGTGTCCGGCTCCGATGACGATGACGTCGTACATCTGCTTCGCCTAGGCACGACACGGGGACGGGTCAAAGATGTTCCACGTGGAACATCACTTGCCGAGGCAAAATCCCGAGAACAAAGCGTCGAGCATGGCCTCCGTAGCATCTAGGCCGAGTATCGCTGCTAGCGCTTGGTGCGCCGACCGTAGATGTTCCGCCAATGCCAGCGGATCGACCGGCGGATGCACCAATTGCGCTGCGGCCGTCCCCGCCAATTCCCGCTGCCGGGCACGCAGCGTCACCGCATCGGTCGCCGGCAACAACTTCGCCCCCGCCGCGCCGATCCTATCCCAAAGCCGTTCGATCGACGCCGCATCCCTCTGCGAAACGAGGACATCCCGACCCGCCGCCAGCACCCCGCGCCCGGGCAGATCGCCCCGCGCCTGGACCATGATCGCCACGTTCCGCGGTGCCGCGTCCTCGCCCAGCCACAGCAGGATATCGGCAGACGCGATCGCCGCGGTCGCGCGCGCGATGCCGATCGCCTCGATGCTGTCCTCGGTCGATCCCGCCAGTCCGGCCGTGTCGGTCAGGACATAGGCGATGCCGCCACGCACGACCGGCGCCTCGATCCGGTCGCGCGTCGTGCCCGATATCGGCGATACGATCGCCGCCTCGCGCGCGGCCAGTCGATTGAGCAAGGTCGACTTGCCCGCATTGGGCGGGCCGGCGATGACGACGCGGATGCCATCGTGCAACCGCTCGACCGGCGGTGCGCGCACGACCGCGTCGATCGCCAGGCCGAGCGCCGCCATGTCCTGCGCGATCCCGGCCAAGACCGTGCCGTCATCGATCACATCGCCCTCATCGGCGAAATCGAGCAACGCCTCGACCCGCGCGGACAGCATCGCGATCGTCGCCAGCCAGTCGCGGACCAGCTGGCTGACCCGACCCTCCGCGGCGGCAAGCGCCGCGATCCGCTGTCCCTCGGTTTCCGCGGCGAGCAGATCGCCCAGCCCCTCCGCCTCCGCCAGATCGATCCGGCCGTTGGTCAGCGCGCGGCGGGTGAACTCGCCGGGTTCCGCCAACCGCAGCCCGGCGGCCGTCGCCAACGCTGCCTCGATGGCCGCGACCACCGCGCGGCCACCATGGCAATGCAGTTCGACCAGATCCTCCCCCGTCGCGGTGGCGGGCCCGGGAAAGACCAGGACCAGCGCATCGTCCAGCGCCGCGCCGTCGACGGTCCGCAGGATCCGCCGCCCGGCACGCCGCGGCTCGGGCAGCGTCCCCGCCAGCGCCGTTGCCGCGGCGATCGCGTGCGGTCCGCTGATCCGGATGATCGCGATCGCCGCGGGCGGACGTCCGCTCGACAGCGCGAAGATCGTGTCGGTCATCGCGTCGCGGATCAGCCGCCGCCGGTCCGCGTGCCCGCGCCGTCCATCAGCCGCTTCCAGAATTGCATCCCCGCCTCGCCCATCGGCGACCAGCTGCGCATCATCGTCTCGACCAGCTCGGGTTTCACCCCGCCCGCCATGGTGTCGAGCAGCATCGCGACATAGCGTTCGTGCACCACGGTCAGATCGGGCAAGCCGATCGCCGCGCGCGCTTCTTCGGGCGTGCATTCGATCTCGACATTTAGCTTCATCGCCCCGCCCCTTTCTTCGCCGATCTACTGCATCAGGACAGCGTCAACACGCCGACCGTCGGATCGGTCAGCCCGTCATGGATCATCCGCACCGCGACCACCAGTATGACCAGCAGCCCGATATAGGCGATCCAGCGATAGCGTTCGATATAGCGCGCGAGCAGGTTCGCCGCGATCCCCATCAGCGCGACAGACAGCAGCAGCCCCAGCACGAGGATCCCGGGATGCGCGCGCGCCGCACCCGCGACGGCCAGCACATTGTCCAGGCTCATCGACACATCCGCGACCGCGACCGACAGCGCGGCGGCGAGGAAACTCTTCGCCGGGCGAACGCCACCCGCTTGTTCGTGTCCGCCGACGCCACCGCCGCGCAGTTCGCGCCACATCTTCCATGCGACCCACAGCAGCAGGATCCCGCCCGCAAGGATCAGCCCGATCAGTTGCAACAGCCAGCTGACCCCGAGCGCGAAGGTGATCCTGAGGACGAGCGCGGCCATGATGCCGATCAGGATGACGCGGCGCCGCTGCGCCGGCGGCAGGCCCGCCGCCAGCGCCCCGACGACGATCGCATTGTCGCCGGCGAGGACGACGTCGATCAGGAGGACCTGAACGAGTGCGGCGATCGCTTCCGGGCTGCCGAGATAGGCGTAATCGGCGAGGATGTGGTGCCAGATCGTGGCTGGGGTGGTGGCGGCGGCGAGGATGGAGAGGATCATCGGCCTAAGGTAGCCGGGTTTGGCGTAAAGCGGAATTCCTCCGCTCCCCCTCCCGCTTGCCAGAGGGGGCTGGGGGGTGGGCGCTCCGCCGATGGCTGGGTCCCACGGTGAGAGCGAGCGCCCCACCCCTAACCCCTCCCGTAAACGGGAGGGGGATTGAAAGACGACACGGGCAAAGCCCATCTCGTCGGCCGGGTCGTGCGACCCGCCGGCCGAGCCGGCACGAGTCCTGCCGCGGCACGCGGCAGGCCGCACTCGGCTATTGATTCATCGAATCGAAGAAATTCTCGTTTGTCTTCGAATCCTTCATCTTGTCGAGCAGGAACTCCATCGCGTCGATGGTGCCCATCTGCATGAGGATCCGGCGCAGAACCCACATCTTGGACAGCTTGGCCTTGTCGACCAGCAACTCTTCCTTGCGCGTGCCCGACTTGCCGACGTCGAGCGCCGGGAAGATGCGCTTGTCGGCGACCTTGCGGTCGAGGATGATCTCGGAATTGCCGG